>CAZNQI010000063.1:2201-8756 GCA_964575375.1 uncultured Faecalibacterium sp. | reverse complement strand
GACTTTTTTGGTTGCTGATTGTAGGTGGTGCTGCGAGCAGCACGCCGTTTTTTCGCAGAAAAAACAGGGGCGAAGCCCCTGCGCTGCTCGCATAGGGCGCCGAACCGTCAGGCGATGGCCTCATCGCCTGCTTTTTGCTTTTTCGTAAAAGCAAAAAGGCACGTGCGAATTCTCGCACGTGCACGGTTCGGCGCCCCGTTTTTCGTGTGGCTTATGCCACGCGAAAAACTATTTTGACTTTTTACCACTTTCTTATTTATACTTCTCTGCCTGCAGATTGAACATATAAGCATACGTTCCGTTCATTTTCATAAGCTCCTCGTGAGAGCCGCATTCGATTATTCTTCCTTTTTCCATAACGAATATTCTGTCTGCATTAACTGTTGTGGAAAGTCGGTGTGAGATAAAAATAACCGTTTTGTGCGAAGCGGCTTCGAGCATTGCACAGTTGAGGTTGTACTCTGCAACGGGATCAAGGTTAGCAGAAGGCTCGTCAAGTATGACATAGGGGCAGTTCTTGTAAAACGCTCTGGCAATTGCTACCTTTTGGCTTTCACCACCCGAGAGCATAACCCCCTCATCGTCAAATTCTCTTAAAAGCTCACTGTTTATACCGTGTGGCAATTCTTTTGTAAAGCCACTGTGCTGAAGTGCTTTTTTTACTCTGTCCTCGTCAGCGTTTTCGTTCAAAGCAACGTTTTCGCCGACACTGCAAGAAAAAAGCTGAAAATCTTGGAAAACGGCAGAAAATCTGTCTCTGTGAGAGTCCAGCGTACAGCTCTTTATGTTTTCGCCGCCGATTTTGATTTCACCGTCGGTAGGGTCGTAAAGACGAAGCAGGAGATTGGTAAGTGTGGTTTTACCTGCGCCGTTGTAGCCTACAAGAGCAATCTTTTCATACGGCTTGATGGTCAGATTGATGTCTTTCAGTGTAGGCTCACTGCTGCCGGGATAAGTGAAAGTAAGGTTTTGAATTTTTATCTCCTTAGGCTCAGCTCTTTCTGCGATTTTTGTACCGTCCTTAATTTTGAAATCTGCTTTAAGAAATTCACGGTACTTTTCAATCATTTTTCCTCTTTCGGAGAAAACTGCAACTGCCCAAACTGTGAGGAAGTTTATAGATACAGCGATTGAGTGTGCGCCGTTAAAGGCGGCAACAAAGTCGCCTGCGGAAAGGCTTTCCTTTACGAGCACGCAGTAACCGAGATAAAGCGGTAATACAAACATAAAGCCTAAAATTTGAATACCTGATTCCTGTACCATATAAAGTGAGGCGATTTTCTTCCAATACTTTTTCTGGTTTTTGATAACATCGTCTGCGGCATCGTTGTATCGTTCTATTAAAAGAGGGTCGATATCGTTCATCCTTACTTCCTTGCAGTACTCCTGCAAATAGAAAATACGCTGGAAATAGTCGCTTCTTCTGTGATACTTTGTGTTATCTGTTCTTCTGCCCATTTGAAGTGAGCCTATTTTTTTGCTGATTGGCAAAAATACACCGATGAAAAACAAAATTATAACAAGACACACAGGGTCAATTGAAATGAGAATACCTGCAATCGTAACAAGGGATATGACGTTACCGACGTAATTTCTCACAAGCCCCAAAAGATTTTGAATGTTATCTGATGACGATTCGATTGTGAGAATGAAATTGTTGTAAAATTCGGGATTGTCGTAGTTTTCCTGGTCAAGCTTTTTTGCCTTTTCATAAAGGGTTTTATTAAGACCGTAGTACACCTTCTCTTTCTCCGTGTTCCAAAAGAATTCTCTGAAAAGCCATGAAAAGAGAGTGCTGAGTATCAGTACGGCTGCGATAAGCAATACGGCATAAAAAATTCTATTAAGATTTTCGCCTGACGTAACAACATCTATTATATACTTAACGCCGATAACGGAAATAAGACGAGAGGGGAGAATAAGAAGAATACCCCATATAAATTCACCGATAACGAGAAGCGGTGAAATTTCAAAAAGAAGCTTTACGAAAAAGAGGATGTTTGAAATCATTGAGTGAGATTTTTTATTTTCAGTCATTTCCGTCACCGTCCTTTTCTTTTTGGTAGCTGGAGGCTTGAAGGGAGAACATCTTATAGTATTCGCCTTGCTTTTGCATAAGCTGCTTGTGGCTGCCGCATTCAATTACCTCGCCGTTTTCGATAACTATGATTTTATCCGAAAGCACTGCGCTTGAAAGACGGTGAGATATATAAAGAACGGTTTTTCCTTTGGTTACCTCAATAAGACTTTCGTACATTTTGTATTCGGCTATAGGGTCGAGTGCAGATGACGGCTCGTCGAGCACAGCAAACTGAAAATTCTTTGCAAAAAGTCTTGCGACGGAAACCTTTTGATTTTCGCCGCCGGAAAGACCGATACCGTCGCTTTCAAATTCTTTGGTCAGTACGGTGTCGCCGCCTTTAGGTAATGCGGAAATTTTCTCCCATATACCACTTTGCTCAAGTGCCTTTTGTGCAAATTCTTTTTCTTTATCCGTACATTCGTGGCAAAGGATGTTTTCAAAAACGGAAACCGCAAAGTTTTTGTAGTCCTGAAAAACTGCACCATAGCTACTGCGAAGTGAAGACAGGTCATACTCCTTTATGTTTTTGCCGTTGTAAAGTATTTCGCCATCCGTAACATCGTAAAAGCGAAGAAGAAGCTTTACTATTGTGCTTTTGCCGGCGCCGTTTACACCGACCAGAGCAACGGTTTCACCCTTGTTTATCTTGAAAGATACGTTTGTGAGTGAATTTTTCTTTGCCGAGGGGTATTTGAAAGACACGTTTCTGAATTCAAGAGACTCGAATTCTTCGCATTTTTCACTTCCGCCTTGAATTTTCGGCTCGTAATCGAAAAATTCTCTAAGGTTTTGGAAATAGTATGCGGCTTGACTTATCATTTCAAAGCTTCCGGCAACACGCATGGTAGCCTCTCTTACGGAGTTTATTGAGGACAGAACGACCGAAAAGCCTGAAATCGTCATAGCACTTCCTGTAACAAACTGATAGCCCGCATAAGCGTATGTACCGATAATGGGGATGAAGTCGCTGAAAAGTGAGCTTATCATACTGTAAATAAACAGCTTCACGCCGTACCTTTTGAGAATAAGGACATTCGCATCAATCGCCGCCTTAAATCTATTCATAAGTACAGAAAAAATATTCGAGGTTCTCATATCCTTTGAATACTCTTTAAGAAAGACGGTTCGTTGAATATATGCCTTAATTCTGTTGTTGGTAGTCATCTCCATATCTCTTTTGTATACCAGACGGCTTTTGAGCATTTCAACAGCAAAAACCAAACCGACGGGCACAAGGAACAAAAGATATGTCGGGTCGATGGTTGTAACGGTACCGATAACAAGAACTAAAGAGAGCGTACCGGCGAGAATGGATGCAATGTTATCGCATACGCTGACGAACAGTCCCCAGGCGAGAATTTGCGTAGCTCTTTGGTACTTATCGTAAAACGACGGGTCCTCATAGCATGAGACATCAAGCTCTATGGCCTTTTTAAAGACTTTATTGTTAAGACCCTTCAGCACGTTTTTAGTTGCCGCCTGTCTTATGTATGTGGTGTACCAGTTGATACCCTTAAGCACAACCGAAAGCACTAAAAACAAAAGCAGGTTTTTGAAATAATCTTCAAAATCGCCCTTTGCGTCGATAATTCCCAAAAGCACTTTTAAAAATAAAATATTTTGCACGAAAAGCGAAAAAATATGGTCTGCCGTGTGGTTTAAAAGTGCACCTAAAAGAAGCTTTTTGTCTGTTTGCCAAACAAGTCGTAAGGCAAAAATAACATTCTTTGCAACAGGAACCTTAACCTTTTCGTGAAGTCCGAGTCTTCTGTACATTGGTGGTGGCATATTCATCATCCTTTCAAAAAAATAACACCGACAAAATTTCTTTCGTCGGTGTAAAAAGCATAAAAAGTAACTGCAGATTAAAGCTTTTCGGCGAAAGAAGATTGCATTTTGAAGCTGTATTCATAACGCATTGTCATTTTATTCGCCTGCCTTTCGATTTTCCGGTTGCTTATGATGATATCACACATATAAGTCTTTGTCAATAAAAATCGTTGCTTTTAAGGAATATTTTTACTCCTCGCTCCTTTTTGAAAAGACACAGCCACAGTAGTTTTGTCTGTAAAGATTATGCTCTTTTGAAAGCTCTATTGAGCGCTTATAGCCGTTTTTCTTTTTAAAGTCGCTCGGAAGATGTGAAACTGAGTACTTCACAGCCAATTCTTCGCCGATTTCATTTATCTTTGATGCGTTTTTCAGCGGACTTATGGAAAGTGTAGTTGTAAAATAGTCGAAGCCTTTTTCTTTTGCAAGTCGAGCTGTTTCCTCAAGGCGCAAACGGTAGCATAAAAAGCACCTGTCATAGCCCTCTTTACAGTTTTCAAGGCCTTTCACAAGGGTGTAAAACTCGTCAGGGTCGAAATTCCCCTCAATGAAGCTTACTTCGTTTTCTGTTTCCATTTCCGAAATCAGCCTTTTTACCTCCGAAACACGAAAAGAGTATTCCTGCTGCGGATAAATATTCGGGTTATAGTAAAATACGGTTATTTTAAAATACTTTGAGAGATACTCTAGGCAATAGCTGCTGCAAGGAGCACAGCAAGCGTGCAGTAAAAGGGTGGGAGTAACACCTGCTTTTGAGTTGTTTTCAATTAAAGCATCAAGTTCTTTTTGAAAGTTTCGCATAATTTTTCTCCGAGTAAAATTATGACACCGTCTTTTTTAAGGCGGTGCCATTACAAATTGAGTTTCTGTGTGAATGGTTGATTTAAATGCAAAATGAAAAATTACTGACGAAATCGAAAACATTCTTCATATATGCGAGGCATACAATTCATGACTGTAGTCAATTCACGCACCACAGGTGCAATTCATTCTAATACAATCTGTCGCAAAGCATCTCTCATTACTAATTTAAAAAATCAACCTCAAATCAGGACATAGCCTAAATTAATCAGTCAGCGTTTTCTTCTTCTATTTTGTCGATAACCTCCTGCGGGATAGCCTCACCGTGCTTAACAAAGCTGAGTAAAGCAACGCAGATTATGAACGCAAACGGGCTGTAGTAGAACAGCGACATATACGTACCGCTTACCATTGCCACAAGACCGTATACGATAGGTGATGCGATTTGTGCAGAGAATGTTGCTGTATAGTAATATCCTGTGAATGTACCAACCTTGTCAACACCACCGATTTCAAGAACGAGCGGGAGAGTGTTAACTGTGATAAACATATTTGCAAAGCCTGCAAGCACCAAAACAGGATAGATGAGAATTTTAAGCACCTTAACAACGCTTGAAACCTCGCTCTTAATGTTTTCAAGAGCTTCGGAATAGTTGCCTGCTTCAACCTCTTTACCTAAAACATTGTTGCTGGTTGCAACGAGATTGTCGAGAGTGAAAGCACCGCCGGAGGATGCAATAAGTTCATCTGTTACAAGAGCATATTCGCTTTCTTGAGCAGTATCGTTTAGATATTCGATATAGCCATCAACTGTAAGGGGCTCAAATTCTAAATTGACACTTTTAGCCTTATGTTCTTCGCCTAAAGTTGTGTTAACTGTTGTAACCGCTGTGTCGATGTTTGCATAGAGCTTGTTTGCTTGAATGTATTTGTTTACTGAAAGGTTGTGCGACGAAACCATAAGCGTAAACACGAGGAAGAATACCAAAAATGCACTGATGAAAACAGTTAAACCTGAAAGGATAGTCTTCTTTCTGCCGATTTTTCTTCCGAGCTTACCTGCAGGAATTGCAGCGATAGCAGAGCATACAGCAAATATTGCCATAATAATTGTTGCTTGTGCTGTTGCCATGTGGAGAATTTCCTGTGCGAAAAGCGAGAAGAATGTTGTAATAGCGTTTGTACCGCAGAAAAGGAAGAACAATGAGCAAAGCATAAAGATAAGGCTCTTTCTTTCGCCCTTTGAAAGCTTCTCTGCTTTTCTTCTGGCTTTTTCTTCTTTCTTCGCCTGCTTTTCGGCAGCCTTTTGTGCAGCGGCGTCCATAGCCATATTCTTGTCTGCTTTAACAGTTATTCTGCTGTCCTCCTCCTTAACGAAGAACAAAAGAACAAGTGCACCTGCAATCATAATTACAGAACCGATGATGAATACAACGGGATAGGTCTGTGATTCATCGGTAACGGCACCGAATAAAAGAGTGTAGATGAGTGTTGCCAATGTACCTGCAATCATACCTACAAAGGAGCCTACGCCACCCATAAGGTTGATGATAGCGTTACCCTCACTGCGAAGCTCAGGCGGTGTAAGGTCGGGCATAAGAGCAACAACGGGTGCTCTCCAAAGGGACATTGTGAAAACAAAAAGAATAATGCAAGCCATTGTTGCAATAAGGTTGCCCGTACCGAGTGCTACAAACGGTATAAGAGCAAACAACAATGCGCTGACAGGTGCGCCGAAAACTATGAACGGGCGACGTTTACCGAGCTTTGAGTGGCAGCGGTCCGAAAGCTTGCCGAAGGTCGGCTGGAAGATAACACCGAAGATGTTATCAAAGGTCATA
>CAZNQI010000063.1:0-2191 GCA_964575375.1 uncultured Faecalibacterium sp. | reverse complement strand
AATACCTATAAACAAAGGTACAAGAGAAATGCTTGTGCCGAAACCAACGTTTTCGCCTTGTGAACGTGCAAATTCAGCAAGGAAAGGAATTGCGTCGTTGAGTTTTCTTGAAAGCTCTGTAACAAAGCTTGATTCGCTCAGGAGTTTGTTGAGAATTTTTGTAATATACGGGTCGTAAATGGCCCATGCGATAGAACTTGCCATAAAGCCGAAGCCGGTCAGTATGGTCAGTTTGACATTGAGTTTTTGTTTTTGCTCTGCCATGTCATAACCTCTTTTCATTTTATTTATATAGTGTTTTCACAACACTACCAAATATTATATATTTTTCTAATTAAAATTTCAACCTATTGTTTCAAATTTCATCACTGTTTATTTTAAATTTAGTAAATGTGTGCATTGTATATTTATATTAGTATTGTAAACGATACGGTATAGTTTATGATAGATATAATCGTTTTGATGTAAAGTCCCAAAAAGAGGTCTTTGCAAAGTGCAGAGTTGTTGACAAGAATGAGTGTAAATGATAAAATACTAATAAAAATATACGTTTAATCATTAATCGAGTTTATACTATTGATTAATTTGCTTCTGAAAAGAAAGGAAATTGATTTATTATGAAATTTGGCATGAGAAAACCGAGCTTAAAGAAATCTTTGAAGGCAAGAACAACAGGCAAAGCAAAACGCAAAGTGAAAAAAGCAATAAATCCGTTATACGGTAAAAAGGGTATGGGATATGTTAAAAATCCCAAAAGAGCAGTTAAAAACAAAATTTACAATAAAACGACATTCAGTTGGACAAAACTTTTTAAATAAAAAAGGAGGACTTATTTATGAAAGGTAAAAGATGGCTATCAATTGCTTTGATAATGCTTGTTTTTCTTTTTGCAGGCTCGCACGATGCGTATGCTATTGATTATATAAAAGAAAGTGTCAACTCGTTGGCAGGCTACAAAGTCAGTGCCACGGTGAGTAAGCCTGCAGCAGTTGAAAAATTAACCGCAACAAAAACAACTTCTTCAATCACTCTTTCGTGGTCAAAGGTTTCCGGTGCAACGGGTTATCAAATTCAAAAATATGATACATCGAAGAAAAAGTATGTAACTGTTGATACTACCGGTAAAACAACATATAAATTTTCAAAGCTCAAAAGTGCAACCGAATATAAGTATAGAGTAAGAGCATATAAAACTGTAAACAGCAAAAAGTATTACAGTGAGTATAAAACCATATCAGTCGGAACTAAACCTGCTACTATCAGTAAAATAACAATAACTAACAAAACAAACTACATAAAGCTTAAATGGAATAGTGTAGACAGAGCAACAGGATACAAAATATATGTTTACAACTCAAAAACAGAAAAATATGATTCTGTTGCAACTGTTAACGGAAGTACAACATATACAGTTAAAAATTTGAGTGCCGGAACAGCATATAAGTTCTGTGTTAAAGCATACTTTAAGCTCACTAACGGAAATACTGTTTTCGGTGATAAGAAAGTAGTTAAAACAGCAACTGCACCTAATACTCCTACTTTAAAAGTAAGTGCAGGAATAAATAAAGCTACACTTTCATGGTCGAAAGTATCTTGCACCGGTTATGAAATACTGTATTCCCAAAATGATGATTTTTCAAATTCAAAGAAAATCGTTGTTTCGGGAAGCTCAAATATAAAAACAACAATAAAAAGCCTTTCCTCCAATAAGAAATACTATTTTAAAATAAGAGCTTATAAGACTGCTGATGACAATAAAATATACGGCATCTATTCTGATGTGAAAAGTGTTACAATAAAAGCATCTTCAAGTGTTTCAACAGGTAATAACACGGCGAATGATGGCGATTATTATATAACAGAAACAGGCGCAAAGTATCATGCATCTTCTTGCCGTTATCTTGATGAATCTAAGATTAAAATCAGTTTAAAAGATGCACAAGCTCAAGGATATACTGCGTGCAAAGTATGTCTCGGCTAAAGCGGCTCAACGCTATATAAAATAATTGGTAAAAATACAAAACCTCTTGTTGATTTGATTTATCAGCAAGAGGTTTATTTTGATTTATTGTTTTGGGTTAAAGGGTTTACTCGCCTTGTGCCGAAAGAGCTTCAAGCGACTGCTTTTTGAGGTATGCGTTTATGAAGCCGTCGATTTCGCCGTCCATAACAGCGTTGATGTTACCCATTT
>CAZNQI010000062.1:0-8870 GCA_964575375.1 uncultured Faecalibacterium sp. | reverse complement strand
TACATCACTTCCCGGTCAGGTTACACAAACATCACCTTACGGCAGAGATACAAGCCATTGCGGCTTCCCGGTTAAGGTTTCCGAAATGCTTTCACAGCTTGACGGTGCTTCATATATCGAAAGAGTTGCTGTCAACAATGTAAAGAATGTAAGAAATGCTAAAAAAGCTATTAAGAAAGCTTTTGAAAATCAAATTAACAATAAAGGCTTCTCACTTATTGAGGTAATTTCGTCTTGTCCTACAAACTGGGGTATGACACCACAGCAAGCTTTGGAGTGGATAGAAGAGAAAATGATTCCTTATTATCCTTTGGGTGTTTACAAAGACAGAGAAGCAGAAAATAACGAATAAGGAGGAGTTTACTATGAGCACAACACAAATTTTAATCGCAGGCTTTGGTGGACAAGGTGTTCTTTTTGCAGGTAAAGTTCTCGCTTATAAAGGTCTTGTTGAGGATAAGCAGGTTAGCTGGCTTCCATCGTACGGTCCTGAAATGCGTGGTGGTACAGCAAACTGTAGCGTAATAATCAGCGACACCCCGGTAGGTTCACCTATCGTAACAGCACCGGATTGTCTTATTGCGATGAATTTACCTTCACTTCGTAAATACGAAAATGATGTTGTTTCAGGCGGTATAATTATTGTTGACTCGAGTCTCATTAATGAAAAAGTAACAAGAGACGATGTAACAACTTATTATGTACCTGCAACAAAAATCGCAAACGAAGAAGGCTTTTCAACACTTGCTAATATGATTCTTATTGGTAAGCTTCTTAACGTTTGCGACACAATGAGCTTTGAGGGTACGGAAGAAACTATTGCTAAAGTTGTTCCTGCAAAGAAAGCTAACCTTATTGATGTAAATATAAAAGCTCTTAAAACAGGCTATAATTTTGAATAAGAGGTGTTTTAAATGGATATTAAAATCACAAAAACAACCACACCTAAAGCTAAACCTCAAAAAGGTGAAAAATTAGGTTTTGGTCATATTTTTACAGATCATATGTTCATTATGAATTACACAGAAGGTAAAGGCTGGCACGATGCAAGAATTGTACCTTACGGTAATATCTCACTTGACCCGAGTGCAATGGTTTTCCATTACGGTCAAGAAATGTTTGAAGGTCTTAAGGCATATCGTGGCGATGATGACAAAATTTATCTTTTCCGTCCCGATATGAACGCAAAGAGAGCTAACGCTTCAAATGAAAGACTTTGTATTCCTGAAATCCCTGAAGAAATTTTCGTTGAGGCTGTTAAAGCTGTTGTAGACATCGACAGAGATTGGGTACCGTCGGATGAGGGTACATCACTGTATATTCGTCCGTTTGTAATTGCTACTGATGAATTCCTCGGCGTTGCTCCTTCTAAAACTTATATGTTCATTGTTATTTTATCTCCATCCGGTGCTTACTATGAAAGTGGTCTAGCTCCTGTTGGTATTTGGATCGAAGATGAATATGTAAGAGCTGTTAAAGGTGGTATGGGCTTTGCGAAGACAGGCGGTAACTATGCTGCTTCTCTTATCGCTCAAGTAAAGGCTCACGACAGCGGATATTCACAGGTTCTTTGGCTTGATGGTGTTGAAAGAAAGTACATTGAAGAAGTTGGTGCTATGAACATTATGTTCAAGATTGCAGGCAAGGTTATTACTCCTGCTCTTAACGGCAGTATTCTTCCGGGCATTACACGTAACTCAATTCTTCACGTTTGCAGAGCTTGGGGCTATGAGGTTGAAGAACGCAGAATTAGCGTTGAAGAGCTCGTTGCTGCTGCTAAAGACGGTACACTCGAAGAAGTTTGGGGTACAGGTACAGCTGCAGTTGTTTCTCCAGTCGGTAAGCTTCGTTATATGGATGATGTTATGACAATCGGCAACAGTGGCATCGGTAAACTTACACAAAAGCTCTATGATGAACTCACAGGTATTCAATGGGGCAAGAGAGAAGATCCATACGGTTGGAGAATCGAAGTTAAATAAAATTTAAAGAGGAGAGCACGAAAGCTTTCCTCTTTTTATATTTGAATATTCTTTTTTATTCATCACCACGAACGATTCTGTAGGTTTGTCTGAAATCTTGTTTTCCCCAACCTTTTTCCATAGCCTTTTCGATAGCAGCTTTTGCAGCAAGCATACCGGGCATCTCGAAACCGATTTCTTCACTCATGGCAGCACATATATTTATATCCTTGCAAACATTTTCCAAGGAAAAGGCAGTTGTCCAATCTTCGTTTTTGAGCTTGTCTCTTTGTGCGTTAAGATAAAAATTCTGTGCGCCACCTGCTGCAACGGCATCTGCGAAATTATCAATTGAGATACCAAGCTTTTGTGCAAGAACGAGAGTTTCATTAACACCGTTTTGTATTTGAGCAACAAGAGTGTTATGGCATATTTTTGCAGTGAGTCCCATACCGTTTTTACCCATATAAATTATCTTGCTTCCCATATAAGCAAGGATAGGTTCAATAATAGGATAAAGTTCTTCTTCGCATCCGACTAAAACACCAAGTGTACCGGCTATAGCATCAACTTTAGATCTTACAACAGGGCAGTCGGCAAAGCTTGCACCTGTTTCTTTTACCATATTTGCAACTTTGACCGAAACAGACGGTTCAATGGTACTCATGTCAATGCAAATTTTACCTTTTTTAAGATATGGTAAAATTTCTGTATAACAATCTTCTACATGCTTTGATGTAGGTATCATTGTAATTATCACGTCTGCGTTTTTAGCGATATCAATGTTGCTGTCGCAACCAACAGCACCGAGTGAAACTAACTTATTAATTTGACTTTGCTTGTGGTCGTTTGCAAAGACCGTATCGTTATGCTTCATAACAATGTTTTCACACATTGATTCACCCATAATTCCAAGACCAATAAAGCCAATTTTCATTTTTATCATCTCCAAAAGTTATTTTATTAGATTATATTATTAAAAAATTTGGTTGTCAAGGCAAGAAAATAATAATATAATTCTTGCTCATATCGTACTAATGTGATAAAATGGTTATATCTCAAAAAAAGGACAGATCAAAAAAATCGTTATGAAAATTAAATCAAACTATTCAATGGATATGTGCTCGGGTTCAATATCTAAAAAAATGATTAGGTTTGCTATACCACTAATGCTTTCAGGTATATTGCAACTTTTGTTTAATGCTGCCGATATAATCGTTGTCGGCAGATTTGCAGGTGATGCTTCCCTTGCTGCTGTTGGTTCAACTACGTCGATAATTAATCTGCTTACAAACCTTTTTATTGGTATGTCGGTTGGTGTAAATGTTCTTGTTGCAAATAATTTTGCCGCAAAAAAAGAAGATGACGTAAGTAAAACTGTTCACACGGCAATACTCTTAGGTATTATGAGCGGTTTGTTTCTGACTGCCTTCGGATTTGTTGCCGCTCCCAAAATTTTATCCTTAATGCAGACACCTGATGAAATAATCGGCTTGGCAACCACTTATCTCAGAACATATTTTATGGGCATGACGGCTGTAATGGTTTACAATTTCGGAAGTGCGATTTTAAGAGGCATAGGCGATACTAAAAGAGCTCTTTATTTTTTAACGGTTTCAGGAATTATCAATGTAATTTTGAATTTAGTATTTGTTATATATTTTAAACTTGATGTATTCGGTGTCGGTCTTGCAACAGTTATCTCGCAAGTGGTTTCGGCGGCTTTAGTTGTTATTTGCCTTGTAAAAGAAAAGTCTGCAATAAACCTTAATATTAAAAAGCTTAAAATCGACAAACACAAGTTTATTAGAATTTTGCAAATCGGTTTGCCAGCAGGTTTTCAGGGAATGTTGTTTTCTCTTGCAAATACTGTTATTCAGTCCTCGGTTAATGGCTTCGGAAAGGTTGTTATCGCAGGCAATTCAGCTTCAGCTAACGTTGAAGGCTTTGCTTTTACTTCGATGAATTCGTTTCATCAAGCAGCAGTTTCATTCACAGGACAAAATATCGGTGCAGGAAAAATAGAAAGAATCAACAAAATATTATATACCGCATTGAGCTGTGTTTTTGTTGTTGCGATAGTCTTTTGCGCTATATACGTCGTTTTTGGCGAAGAACTTATTGGACTGTACACAGAAAGTAATGATGTTATCGCCGCCGGAGTAAAACGCCTTACGATTATTGCTTGTTCGTATGCTCTTGCAGGTATGATGGATGTTGTTGTCGGCTCTTTGAGAGGGCTTGGTTATTCATTCGTACCGATGCTTGTTTCTTTGGGTGGTGTATGCGCTTTGCGTCTTGTTTGGATTGCAACCGTTTTTCAAATAGAGCAATATCATACTATTCAAACTATTTATTACACTTATCCTATTAGCTGGAGCGTTACATTAATTGCGCACCTTATTTGTTACATCATTATACACAAGAAAGTTTCAAGGAGTGTACAATTGAGAAGAAACAAAAAAGCATAAATTGCGCTGCAAGTCGGTTTACATATTATACCATAACTTACAAATATTTTTCTTGCAAAATAAAATGAGTTGTGATATAATAACCCAAAAGATAAAGAGCTGTTATAACAATAGCTCTTTTTTTGAGAAAAAATCGCTTTAATATATTAAAACGATAATCGGATAGAAAGGTAAACTTTATGATTAATCAAGAATATGATGCCTTAATTACTGAATGGATAGAAAATAATTATTCACGAGTTATTGATAATTGGATGGAACTTATAAGAATACCGTCTGTAAAATCAGACGCAGCAGAAAATGCTCCTTTTGGAGTGAACTGTTCAAAAGCTCTTAATAGGGCTGCAAATTATTTTGCAGGTGAAGGAATATCGTCTAAAGTATATAACGACGGCGGATACGCTCTTGCAACTTACGGAAACGGCAAAAGCACTATCGGACTGTTTTGCCACAGCGACGTTGTTCCTGTTGGCGATGATTGGTTATTCACAAAGCCGTTTGAGCCTATTATCAAAGACGGTTCTTTAATCGGAAGGGGAGCAGAGGACAACAAATCGGGTATAATCGCCGGTCTGTGTCTTATGGAGTTTTTAAGAGATTACAACATTCCTATAAGCAGCACTATAACCACATTTATCGGCTCGGATGAAGAATGTGGCATGCAGGATCTTGAAGTTTTTCTTGAAGAGCATAAAATGCCCGATATTTCTATTGTTCCCGACGCTGATTTTCCTTGCAGTGTTGGTGAAAAAGGTATTTATCATTTATGGGTTCAAAGCAATAAACAGCTTGAGAGTGTATTAAGCTTTACTGGTGGCGAAGCTTTTAATATAGTTTTAGATAAAGCTGAAGTTAAACTAAAATATTGCGAAAAGCTTTATAGTCAATTAAAAATTAAAACAGCAGATAAAAATCGCTTTGAATTAACAGTTGAAGATAACGCAATAACGCTTAGCGCTAAAGGTGTTGCAAAACACGCAAGCATACCGGAAGGCTCAATTAACGCAGCAGCTCTTCTTTGTGAACTGCTTATTGAATGTGATAGTCTTTCGGAAAATGACAGAGAAATATTATCAGCAGCCTCCCGTTTGCTTTCTGATTATTATGGTGCAGGTTTTAATTGCGAACACGAGGATGAAAATTTCGGAAAGCTCACTTGTGTCAACGGCATGGTGAAAGTCGAAGAGGGTAAACTTTGTTTAAGCTTTGATATTAGATATGGCGATACTTTAGATGCTGATGTTTTGATTGAAAAGACAAATCTCGCAACAGAAAATGTCGGATTTGATATTATTTATTCAAACAACACACCCGGCTTTTTCATTGATAAAAACAGCAAAGTTCCGAGTGTTTTAGAGGATGTTTTTTTTGAAATAACAGGAGACAAGCTTGAAAGAGTATTGATGTCGGGTGGAACTTATGCAAGAAAGCTGAAAAATGCTTTTTCCGTCGGTACGTTTTATATAACGAAAGACAGAAAGACTCCTGTATTAGAAATGCCTGATGGACACGGTGGCCCGCACCAATGCGATGAAAGAATTGATATTGAAGGCTTTTTTGATGCTTTAAGAATTTTGATTCATTATGTTTTAGCTTGCGATAAATTGTTGAATTCTTGATTTTTAGTAACAAAATTCTACTTTTTTCTTTAAAAAATCTGTTCCTTTCCGTAAAATTGTGGAAAAATGCAAAAAATTCTTATATATACTTGTCTTTTAAGATTAAATTTAGTATAATAAAGAGAAATTTAATGTGATGTAATTCGTATATTTGCACACAAAATCTATATTATTATAAGGTGGTATTGAATTTGGATACAAAAACATTGATGTATATTCTCAAAAGAGTAGCACTTTCTATTTTTTCAATATGGATCGTTATAACGGTAACGTTTTTTGTAATGCGTGCTGTTCCCGGTGGTCCTTTTACTGCAGAAAAAGCTATTTCACCTGCTGCTCAAGCTGCTCTCGAAGCTAAGTACGGTCTTGATAAACCACTTATGACTCAGTATTTCACATATCTTAAGGATATAATAACTGAATTTGACTTCGGTCCATCGCTCAAACAGCGTGGTCGTAATGTTATTGATATTATAACTGACGGTCTTAAGGTTTCCGCAAAGCTCGGACTTATTGCAGCTTTTATAGCTTTAATAACAGGTATAATTCTCGGCGCCGTTGCAGCTTTAAGAAGAAACAAGCTTATCGATAAGATAATAATGGTTGTAACAACTGCCTTCGTTTCAATGCCATCGTTTATTATGGGCTCGTTACTGTTGATTATTTTTGCCGTTAAACTCGGTGTCGTTCCGGCTAACGGTTCAACAACAGCGGGTTTGATTCTTCCTGTTATAACTTTGTCTCTATATCCCATGGCTTATATAACAAGACTTACACGTTCTTCTATGCTTGATGTTTTAGGTCAAGATTATATAAGAACAGCAAAAGCAAAGGGCGTTTCAGGCAAAAATATTATATTTAAACATGCATTAAAGAACTCTCTCATACCTGTTGTAACATATTTCGGACCAATGCTCGCTTATATTGTAACAGGTTCATTGGTTGTTGAGCAAATTTTTGCTGTTTCAGGTATCGGCCGTGCTTTTGTAAGCAGCGTTACCAACCGTGACTATACACTCATTATGGGTACAACCATCGTTCTTGCAACACTTATTGTTGTAATGAACCTTGTAACTGATTTACTTTACAAGGTTGTCGACCCGAGAATCAGCTTTGAATAAGGAGGAAAAGAAAGATTATGAGAAAATTTGATAAAACACCTCTCAGCCTCCATGTAAATCTTGATTCCTTCATTCCGGCAAGCGAAAAAGATAAGGAATATATGGTGCAGATGCGTCCGTCTTCAACATTTTTTAAAGACGGCGTAAAGCGCCTTGCTAAAAATAAAATTGCAACACTCTCTTTAATTGTTGTTGTTATAATTACACTTTCATCAATTTTTATTCCTATGTTCTGGCCGTACACATACGATGCACAGCTTGGTGTTACTCCGGGTAAACCTGTTGATGCTTCTTATGCTAACCTTGCTCCGTTTGAATACGGCACAACCGAACAAGCAAAAATTGATGCAGGGGAAAAGGTTTTCCCACATCTTTTCGGTACCGATGCTGCCGGTCGTGATTACTTTATAAGAGTTGTTTACGGTACAAGAATTTCTCTTACCGTTGGTTTCTTTGCAAGTATTATCGTTCTTATTATCGGTATGACCATCGGTTCAATTGCAGGTTACTGTGGTGGCAAGGTTGACCTTGTTATTATGAGAATCGTTGACATTATATATTCACTTCCCGATACTCTTATGGTTATCTTACTGTCGTCTGTTCTTAATGTGTCGCTTAAATCAGTCATTGAGGGAACACCACTTGCAAGAATAGGTACGAATATTATAAGTTTGTTTATTGTTTTTGCAGTTTTATATTGGGTATCAATGTCAAGACTTATTCGTGGACAGATTTTGTCTCTTCGTGAGCAGGAATATGTGCTTGCTGCAAAGGCTGCAGGAGCAAAGGGTAGCTGGATAATCAGAAAGCACCTCATTCCTAACAGCATAAGTGTTGTTATTATTTCAACTGCACTTCAAATTCCGAATGCTATTTTTACTGAAAGCTATCTTTCATTCCTTGGTCTTGGTGTTAACGCACCTATGGCTTCTCTTGGTTCATTGGCTTCGGAAGCTCTCAACGGATTATCTTCATATCCATACAGAATGATAATTCCGGCAATAGTAATTTCTCTTATCGTTTTGTCCCTTAACCTTCTTGGCGACGGACTTCGTGATGCATTTGACCCGAAACTTAACAGCTGAGAAAGGAGAATATTTAATGTCATTGTTAGAAGTTAATAATCTTCAAACCTCCTTCTTCACTGATGCAGGTGAAGTTAAGGCAGTTAATGGAGTTTCTTTTAGTCTCGAAAGAGGAAAGGTTCTCGGCATTGTTGGTGAATCAGGTTCAGGCAAGTCAGTTACTGCTTATTCAATTATGCAAATTCTTGCGGGCACCGGTAAAATCATCGGTGGTTCAATAAAGCTTGACGGCCAAGAACTTGTCGGTTCCGATGAAAAAGTTATGAAAGATGTCAGAGGCAATAAGATTTCAATAATCTTCCAGGACCCTATGACTTCTCTTAACCCCACATACACAATCGGAAATCAACTTGTTGAAGCAATTACTCTTCACACAGACCGTGATAAAAAGCAAGCAAAAGATCGTGCTATCGAAATGCTTAAGCTCGTTAATGTTAACGAACCCGAAAAGCGTATGAAGCAATATCCGTTTGAGCTTTCAGGCGGTATGCGTCAGCGTGTTATGATTGCTATGGCACTTGCTTGTGAGCCTGATATTCTTATTGCAGATGAACCTACTACAGCTCTTGATGTTACTATTCAGGCGCAGATTCTTGAGCTTATGAAGGATTTG
>CAZNQI010000061.1:7532-9135 GCA_964575375.1 uncultured Faecalibacterium sp. | reverse complement strand
ATTATCAAGCTTCAAAATTGTATCGTGAAGTGCGTGGAAGTCGAAGTGAGTTGTTCTCTTATCGCTCTTGAAATCGTCTGCAGGGTGCTGTATGGGTGTAAAGTCCTCTGCTTCAAAAGCGTTAGGCACAACAACCATACCACCCGGGTGCTGACCCGTTGTTCTCTTAATACCGGTACAGCCTATTGTAAGTCTTGATTCCTCTGCACGAGAAACCACCATACCCTTGGCTTCAAGGTATTTCTTTACATATCCGAAAGCAGTTTTATCTGCAACGCTGGCGATTGTACCTGCTTTGAAAACATAACCATCACCAAAAAGTGTTTCTGTGTATCTGTGCGCTCTGGCTTGATATTCACCCGAGAAGTTAAGGTCGATATCGGGGCTCTTGTCGCCCTTAAAGCCAAGGAACGTTTCAAACGGAATGTCGTGTCCGTCTCGAAGTAGGTCTTCGCCGCAATTAGGGCAAGATTTTTTAGGTAAGTCGTAGCCAGAGCCAACCTCACCGTTCAGGAAAAATTCGCTGTATTTACACTTTGGGCAACGGTAGTGAGGAGCCAACGGGTTAACCTCGGAGATACCCGATGCGTTAGCAACATAGGACGAGTCAACCGAACCTCTTGAGCCAACGTGATAGCCGTTTTGCTCGGAGTTGTGCACGAGCTTTTGAGCAATCATATAAAGAACGCCGAAGCCGTGCTTGATGATAGAGGTAAGCTCCTTTTCAAGTCGTTTTGCAACATATTCGGGAACAGGGTCGCCGAACTGACTTTTCGCCTTGTCCCAGCAAAGCTTTGTAAGCTCCTCATCGGCACCCTCAAGGCTTGGAGGGAAGTTGCCTTGCGGGATAGGAATTATTTTTTCAATCATATCGGCAATTTTGTTTGTGTTTGTGATAACAATTTCTTTTGCAGTTTCTTCACCGAGATAAGAGAATTCTTCGAGCATTTCCTCGGTTGTTCTAAAGAAAAGAGGTGCTTGATTATCGGCATCCTGGAAGCCTTGTCCCGCCATCAGGATTGCACGGTATTTTGCATCACCCGGGTCAAGAAAATGTACGTCGCACGTTGCAACAACCATTTTACCGAGTTCGTCTGCAATATGTATCACCTTTTTATTGAAGTTTCTTATATCCTCAACGCTTTTAACATGCGGGAATCTTGCAGTGTCCCTTATCATATATTCGTTGTTGCCGCAGGGTTGAATTTCAAGATAATCGTAAAATGAAGCGATTTCCAAAAGCTTTTCGTCGCTTTCGCCTGCAACAATCGCTCTGTAAAGCTCACCTGCCTCGCAGGCACTACCGATTATAAGACCCTCTCTGTGCTTAACAAGCTCGCTTTTCGGAATAATCGGTCTTCTGTGGAAATATTTAAGGTTTGATGCTGTTATAAGCTTATAGAGATTTTTAAGTCCCGTAAGATTTCTTGCAAGAATGATTTGGTGGAAATACTTATTCTTTTCTTTTTTCCAATCGTCAAAGCTTTTCCCGGTGTCGTCTATAAAATAGCCTTCCATACCGTAGATTATCTTAATCTTGCCGCCCGAAGCCTTAACAGCATCGGGGTAAGCCTGAACAACGCCGTGGTCTGTAATGGCAATA
>CAZNQI010000061.1:0-7522 GCA_964575375.1 uncultured Faecalibacterium sp. | reverse complement strand
CTCAACACGCTTTTCCTCGCTGTTGGCCTGCTTTTCAATTCTCTCAACAAGGCTTATAGCTCTTGGTGAAATAACATTTTCACCCGAAAATTTATCAAAACGAAGGTCGCCTCTCAAAAGTACGGTTACACCGTTTTTAACCTTTTTAACAATAAGCTCGCAGTCCTCTTTCCTTTCAAAAACCTTGCAGGAGTAGGAATAGGTATCGTCTGTTATATTAAAGGTGAATATTATGCTTCTGCCGTCCTTCGTTTCCTTGCTTTCTGCACCGAAAACCTTACCCCAAACCACACAGCTACCCTCGTCGGGCGTGATATCAATTAGTGGTTTCGGATTCTTGGTAATCTTTGTGCCGTAAATCGGCTTTGCAGTTTCAAGATAAAGAGGTATACCCTCAACAATTTTATGTGCTTTAGGTTTTGTTCTGGCGATTTCTTCCGGGTCGATACCCTTTGAGCGAAGATTTTCTTCCTCGGATTTTCTTATCATTGTTACAACTTCGCTGTCGTCTATGCTGATTTCTGTCTTGCCGCAAAATTCAACTGCTATATTCCTTGAAAACTCTTTCATAACCACCCTTTCTATAAAGGCAGCAACACCGATACTTTCCAGAACATCCTTTCCGCCGTGAGTAAGCTCAATAAACAGGGTTTTGCCGTCAAATCTTGCGCTCGCACCGCCAAAAAAGCCGTTTGCCGCGGCAATACTTTCACACGTCTTTTGTACAAGAGATGAAAAATACTGCTCACTAAAGGTTTCAGCAGGCATTATCGGGTTAATGCTTACACTGTTTACCAAAAGCATTCCCTTTAATGCATCTGCAGCACATTGTATCAGTTTATGTGGTACTAAACGAACAAAAGAAGCGTCTATTTCAACGCTCTTTTGCTGCATATTTATTCTGATCGCTTCAACACTGCTATCACAGAACACCTCGTGTAGCATCGGATCTGTGAACGCACCGAAAATCTTTTCAAAATTTTGTTTCATTATATTCTCCGTGTATATTTACAAAAGTTCTATCTCTTTAAATAATTCGTCTATTATTTTGTTTTCGCTGACCTTCCTGAGAATTTCACCTTTTTTGAAAATAACTGCACAGCCGTCGCCACCTGCAATTCCTATGTCAGCCTGCTTCGCTTCGCCGGGGCCGTTTACAACACAGCCCATAACGGCAACGGTAATATTTTTATGAATACTGCGAAGTCTGTTTTCCACCTCGTTAGCCAAGGCAATAAGATCTATTTTCGTTCTGCCGCAAGTCGGGCACGAAACCAAGGTCGGTGAGGGTTTGCCCATTCCGATCGCTTTGAGAATATCGTTACCTGCATAAATTTCATTTACAGGATCAGCAGTCAATGATACTCTGATGGTGTCGCCTATTCCTCTTGTTAAAAGCGAGCCTATACCGACAGCCGATTTTATAATTCCCATTCTTTCGGTACCCGCTTCGGTAACACCTAAATGAAGCGGATAGCTGCAAAGTGATGCCACTTCCTCGTATGCTCTTATCATATTTGCAACATTAGAGGATTTTATCGATATTACGATATCATCAAAATCATATTTTTCTAAAAGCGAGACGTGATACATCGCACTTTCAGCCATTGCTTTCGGTGTGGGACCACCGTACTTTGAAAGTATTTCCTTTTCGACAGAGCCGGAATTTACTCCGATTCTAATGGGTACACCCTTTGCCTTGCATTTTTTTGCAACAGCTTTAACGTTTGCATCTTCACCGATATTACCTGGGTTAATTCTGATTTTATCTGCACCGGCATCTACACTTAAAAGAGCAAGTCTGTAGTCAAAATGTATGTCTGCAACAACGGGAATGGTAAGCACTTCTTTGAGTGCTGAAACTGTTTTCACGCTTTCTTTATCGGGTACTGCAAGTCGCACGATATCACAGCCTGCCGATTGCAATGCGAGTGCCTGCTTTATGTTGCCCTCGATATCTCTTGAGGGAACGTTGAGCATCGACTGCACAGATATATCGCTGTCGCCGCCGATATATATTGAGCCAACCTTTATTTTTTTGCACTCTCTTCTGCCTACCATAAAATCACCCCTGTTTTATCAATAAAAGCCTATACCCGATATCCATTTGTAAATGTCGCTTGCAGAAATCACTGCCATAAATATAAAAAGCATTACAAGTCCTACAGTGTGAATAAGCGATGTGTACTTTTGAGGTATCGGTTTTCTTATTATAAGTTCAACAAACATAAAGAAAAGATGTCCGCCGTCCAAAGCAGGAATCGGCAACAGGTTAAAAAGACCTATATTAATTGTAATCATTGCAAGAAGCATAAAAAGCTGTGTGTAATCTGCTGAAGCAACACTGTTTTCCGCAATATCCGTAATAACAGATATTGTACCCACCGGGCCGGACAAATCGTTTAAGCCGTACTGTCCTCTGATTAAATCAAAGAGACTTAAGTACACCATTCTTCCCATTGAAAGAGCGTAGCCAAATGCAGTTTTTGTAACATTAAAGAAGTTCTTTTCTTCACCGAGAATAACAAAGTCAAACACAGTTGCCGTGTTCATCTTCACATCGCTGAAGGAAAGGCTTTCTTCTCCTCTTTTTATTTCAAAATCGTATATATAATCTTCATCGCTCGATATTTCGGCAATAAGCTCTTCACTGTTTGAAATTTTAGTGCCGTTAACGCTTGTTATAATATCTCCGTCTGCAAGACCGGCTCTTTTAAGAGCAGCGCTTACGGAAGAAATGGTGCAATTTTCATCGTAAGAAAAGTTACCGCTTGTTCTTTTGGCGAAGGGCACATCGGAAAGAGTAGTTCTTACGCCGTCTCTTTCAACCACAAATTTATAGTGTCCCGTTGCATTTCTTTGCATAAGAAAGCTGATATCATAATCCGAAAAAACTTTTTTGTCGTCAATTTCAAGAATTGTATCGTTTTCTTGCAAAGCGCTATTGCTTACCGCGCTATCGTAAAACTGCAAAATTTGATTTGTGCCTACATATTCTTCACTTCCGACAATAAAAAAGCAGACGATAAGACCTAAGATAAGATTGAACGTTGCACCTGCCGCAATAATTATCATTCTTTTCCATACCTTTTGATTGCAGTATGCTCTTTTATCGCCGCTATACTCCTCTTCACCCTCCATAGAAACAAAGCCGCCGATGGGAAGTGCTTTTAAGGAGAACAAGGTTTCTTTGCCTTGCTTTTTGAGCAGAGTAGGGCCCATTCCTATTGCAAATTCGTTAACCTTTACACCGAAAATTTTTGCAAAAATAAAATGTCCGAACTCATGAATTAAAATGATAAGTCCAAAGAAAAGTACAGCCACAACAATCGGTAAAACCTTTGTTTTGACATCTGCCATACTAAAAAGTAAATTTAAGTCCATTTCATCACCTGTTATATTATTTATTGCTATGCACCAATTGCGGTAGCTTGTAAAAATGCGGAATTAAAGGGTCGCTCCGCTCCGATTTTATCCGTTTAAAAACTGTGTTAAATTAAAATATATCCCACCAAAGTAAAAATATTTTATGCTTACTTTTTATCATTCTTTGCAAAGTTTAATTCGCGGAAAAAAATCATCTTATAAAATTTGTTAAAACACGACCACAATTCTGCATTAAATTATCAACCACAAATTAGTACACAGCCTTATTTACATAGCTTTCAACAGCTTCTCTTGCCCATTTATCTGCCGAAAGCACATCGTCGAGTGTATAACTGCCCGAAAAAGTCGCACTGTCCACTGCCCTTTTAACATATTCTCCGATATCTAAAAAGCCTATCTTACCTTTTCTGAAAAGATAGTTTGCCATTTCGTTTGCACCGTTTGCAACACACGGATAAAGCGAGCCCTTGCTTATTGCATCCTTGCACACACCAAGGCAAGTGAAGGTATCGTAATCGGGTTTAAAGAAAGTCAGATTTGAATACTCATAGAGATTGAGCTTTTTAACCGGAGAAGGAAATCTGTCGGGATAAGTCAAGGCGTACTGAATAGGTATTCTCATATCGGGTACGCCAAGCTGTGCAATAACAGAATTGTCGCAGTATTCAACGAGCGAATGTATAACGCTTTCTCTGTGAACCACTATGTCTATCATATCGGCACTGACATCAAAAAGCCACACGGCTTCAATCAGCTCAAGACCCTTGTTCATCATACTTGCACTGTCAACGGTAATCTTTGCGCCCATTTCCCAATTAGGGTGATTGAGTGCTTCGGCAAGTGTAACATTTTTCAGCTGAGCTCTCGTTTTGCCGAAGAACGGACCACCCGAGGCTGTTAATATAATTGACTTAAGCTCTGACTTTTTATTCATACCCTGCAGGCATTGAAATATAGCACTATGCTCACTGTCAACCGGTAAAATCGAAACGCCGTTGTCTTTCGCTTTTTTCATAACAAGCTCACCGCCTGCAACCAAGGTTTCCTTGTTTGCAAGAGCTATTGTCTTTTTATTATCAATAGCGGTAAGCGTCGGACGAAGTCCTGCAATACCTACTACACTGTTTATAACGGTATCGCTTTCTTTTACTGCTGCACATTCACATACGCCCTCTATTCCCGAATAAACCTTAACAGACGTATCCGACAAAGCAATTTTCAGCCTTTTGGCTGCAGCCTCATCTGCCAAAGCAACATATTTAGCACCGAATTTTCTTGCTTGCTGTTCGAGCAATTTATCGTTACTGTGAGCTGTGAGTGCAACAACCTCAAAGCCTCTTTTTTCTGCAACATCTAAGCTTTGTGTACCTATTGAACCCGTTGAGCCTAAAACAGAAAGTTTTTTCGCCATTTCAAGCATCCTTTCAATTTGTTATTTAAATAGACTATAAACAACAAAACTTAAATTTGAATTAAACTGTATACTCTGCGATAAGCTTAAGAATACAATATAGAGTCGGAAGAACAAAGATACAGCTGTCGAAACGGTCCATAATTCCACCGTGTCCCGGAAGAAGCTGGCTGTAGTCCTTTATTCCGAAGTTTCTCTTAAGAACCGAAGCTGCAAGGTCGCCTATCATACTTACAACTGAAAGTATCATCGAAATAGGAATAATGTATAAGAATTTCATCGCACTGTCGCCGAAAAGGCTATAGTCGTAAAGATTCTTGCAACCGATTGTAAACAAATAGAGAATGAGTACATTAAATGCTGCCGCCACAACAACACCGCCAACAGCACCCTCAATTGACTTTTTGGGGCTTATAACGGGAGCCATTTTGTGCTTGCCGAACTTTCTGCCGACAAGATATGCAAATGAGTCTGTAAGCCACGAGCAGGCAAAGCCGAGACCAACGAAGTATATTCCCTCTTGGTGTGTATAACCGCTGAACCAATCTTCAATATTATTAAGTCTCAAAAAGCAGGAAAACGCAAAAGGCAAAGCAACAGATGCAAAGAAGGCTGTTGCACAATGAACAAAGCTAATGCTCTTGTTGAGAAAAACCATAATACTCATTAAAACAAGAGCATAAATGCAATAAAGAATTGAAGCTGACGGTAACGAGACATTAAAGCCTAAAGCTAAAACTGTAAGAAGGCTCACGCCACAAGACAACACATAAAGAAGCTTGTTTTTGTTGCCGACGGCTCTTACCACTTCAAAGGTTGCCGTTGCTGCCAAGAGAGCTAAAATAATTGTGATAGCAGGAACAATATCAAAAATTACTGTAAGCAAAAAGCCTATAAGACAGATAATAATTACTATCGTTGAAGCTGTTCTTTCACCTTTAAAAAGTTTTTTCTTGGTTTTGGTATTTTCGTTACTCATTTTCTGTTACCCATTATTTAAAATAATGTCCTTTCAATTTAATCAAACACCACCGAAACGGCGATTTCTTTTACAATATTCTTCTATGGCTCTGTCCAAGTCCTCGCTTGTGTAATCGGGCCATAAAACATCGTCCACGTATATTTCCGAATAGGCGCATTGCCATAAAAGATAATTTGAAAGTCTGTACTCCCCACTCGGTCTGATAATAAGATCGGGGTCGGGCTGACCTGCTGTGTAAAGATAGGAGGAAACAGTGTCCTCGGTTATGTCTTCAAGCTCCATTTTGCCGTCCTTTACCATTTCGGCAATTTGCTTTACACTGTTTAATATTTCGTTTCTTCCGCCGTACTTTACAGCAATGTTGATATGAATTTTGTTCTTATCCTTCGAACGTTTTTCAACTTCATCCATAAGCTGAACAATATCTTTAGGCATACCCTCTCTTGAACCGATAAAACGAATATTATAGCCTGCACTTTCGTTTTCCTGAGATCTTTGGTACATTTCGTCAAGATATTTTCTCAGTAAATTCATTATTGCGCTGACTTCAAGCTTTGAACGTTTCCAATTTTCCGTTGAAAAGGCATAAAAGGTAACATACTCAATTCCTATATCACTGCAATACTGACAAATATTTTTAAAGACCTCTGCTCCGACTTTATGACCCTCTGTGCGTTTTAAGCCTTTTTGCTTTGCCCATCTGCCGTTACCGTCCATAATAATAGCAATATGCCGTGGCAAAAAAGGGAACTCTTGTTTCAAAAAATCATCTCCATATTATTCTAAAACAGGTGGCTGTTAAGTTTAAACAGCCACCTTTAATGGCACAATGGTTTTGTACCTTTTTGACATAAGATCAGATTGCCATAATTTCTTTTTGCTTTGCATCGGAAATTTCATCAATTTCCTTGATGAAAGAATCTGTAATCTTTTGAATTTCCTTTTCGCCGTCCTTAAGATCGTCCTCTGTGATTTCGGAATTCTTCTTCATTGTCTTTAACTTTTCAAGGCAATCACGGCGAATTGAGCGAATTGCAACCTTTGAGTTTTCAGCTATTTTTTGAATATCCTTAACAAGATCCTTACGTCTGTCCTCTGTAAGAGGTGGGAATGTAAGTCTTATAACGCTACCGTCGTTTTGAGGATTGATACCGATATCGCTTGTTTGTATAGCCTTTTCAATATCACGAAGGCAGGACTTATCCCAAGGCTGAATTGTAAGAACTCTTGCCTCTGCAACTGCGATTGAAGCGAGCTGATTAATAGGTGTAGGTGTGCCGTAGTAGTCAACTGAAATTTTGTCTAAAATTTGCGGATTTGCACGGCCGGCACGAATTGCGCCGTATTCTGTCTTAAGAGCTGTTACTGTTTTGCTCATCTTTGTTTTTGCTGTTTCAAATACTGTTTTCATTATAAATTTCCTCTCTTTATATATTTTAAATTTTGAGAATTTATTACTCGGCAGTTGTAACAACTGTGCCGATTGTTTCACCCTTGAGAGCTCTTACGATGTTTTGAGGGTCCTCAAGATTAAACACTAAAATATCAATACCGTTATCCATACAAAGCGATGCTGCTGTGCTGTCCATAACCTTAAGACCCTTTGCAAGAACCTCGGCGTGCGTGAGCTTATCGTATTTTACTGCATCCGAGAACTTGTTGGGGTCTTTATCGTAAACGCCGTCAACATTAGTTGCTTTAAATACGATTTCGGCACCGATTTCAGCAGCTCTTAAAGCAGC
>CAZNQI010000060.1:7432-9140 GCA_964575375.1 uncultured Faecalibacterium sp. | reverse complement strand
CTACGATGCAGACGAGCTTCAAAAGCTTCTCAAATACAAGGACGACAAGAAAGTTCTCGCAAAGCTTGAAAGCATTAAGTACAACAACAAGGTTGCTTTCGCTTCTTACATCAAATCTGTAACAGGCGAAGAAATTGACCCGAACTCAATTTTCGACGTTCAGGTTAAGCGTCTTCACGAATATAAGCGTCAGCACCTCAACGCGCTTCAAATTGTTGCAAGATACCTTGAAATTAAAGACAATCCAAACGGCAACTACGTTCCTCGCACATACATCTTCGGTGCAAAGGCTGCTTCGGGTTACTATGTTGCAAAGAAGATTATAGAATTTATCTGCGCTCTTTCAAAGCTTATCAACAACGACCCGGATATGAAGGGCAAGCTCAAGGTTATCTTTGTTGAAAACTACAATCTTACCGTTGCAGAAAAGCTTATGCCTGCCGCTGATATCAGCGAACAGATTTCTCTTGCAGGTAAAGAAGCAAGCGGTACAGGTAATATGAAGTTTATGATCAACGGCGCTCTCACCCTCGGTACTCTTGACGGTGCAAATGTTGAAATCAACGAAACTGTCGGCAACGACAATATGTTCCTTTTCGGTATGACAACTCCGGAAGTAGTAGATCTTAAGAGAAGAGGATATCAGCCTCTTAATTACTACCAGAACAATGCCGAGCTCAGAAGAGTTATCGACTTTATCAGGGCAGGTATTTGCGGTAAGTACTTCCCTGACGTTTCTGACACAATCATCCACCACGATCCATACATGGTACTCGCTGACTTTGCAGATTACAGAGCAGCTCAAAAGAGAACTGACGAAGTATGGCAGGACAGAGAGAAATGGAACAGAATGTCTCTTATCAACATTGCAGGTGCAGGCAGATTTGCCGCTGACCGTGCTATAAACGACTACGCAAGAGATATCTGGCACACAAAGCCTGTTATCGCACCTAAAGCTGCCGATAAGAAAAAGAAATAAGATGTACGCTCTTGCTATTTTCGACCTTGACGGCACGCTGCTTGACACATTAGACGATTTATATAATGCAGTTAACTTTGCTCTTGCTCACTTCGGTTTTCCATTAAGAAGCAAGAGTGAAGTAAGAGCGTTTATCGGAAACGGTGTTAAAAAGCTTATGGAAAGGTCAACTCCAAAAGATACGGATGAAGAAACAAACGCAAAATGTCTCGAGGTATTTAGAGAATATTATCTTCAGCATATAAAAGATAACACCCGTGCCTTTGAGGGTACGCTCGATATGCTACAGCTCCTCAAAGACAAGGGCATAAAAACAGCAGTTGTTTCAAACAAGCTTCACACAGCAGTAGAACAGCTTTGCGGCGATTATTTTCACGGCTTAATAGACCTTTCTTTAGGCGTAACGCTTGAAAGTGAGAGAAAACCAAACCCAACCAATGTAATTAAAGCCATAGAACTCTGCAGCGAAACGCCTGACACGGTAATTTATATCGGCGACAGCGAGGTCGATGTACAAACAGCGCACAACGCAGGTATAAAATGTATTGGTGTTACTTGGGGCTTTAGAGATGAAAGCGAGCTTAAAAGTGCAGGGTGCGAATTTATTTGCGACACTTGCGAAGAAGTGGCAGAAATTATAACCGGATAAGCAAAAGGTAGGTTGCGATGCAGTAACCTACCTTTCTTCATTTAATTGGGTTGTGGGGGCGCAGGAAGGCGGCGAAGCCG
>CAZNQI010000060.1:0-7332 GCA_964575375.1 uncultured Faecalibacterium sp. | reverse complement strand
CGGCGAAGCCGACACGGCTTTTGCCCAAAGGGCAAAAAGGCGTGCCTGCGGCACGCATAAATGGCGGCTTCGCCGCCATTTACCGCGCTTCGCGCGGCTTTCGGCGCCCTGCGGGTGCCCTTAACGTGCCTGTGGCACGCTCCACCCATCACATCAATTATAAAAGAATACACCACTGTGGCTCGTTTAGATACAGATTGACAACAACTTCACCACGTGTTAAAATACAAACAACAAAAAGCAGTTTAAAGGTGGTTTTTATGAAACAGTTAATGAATAGAATTGAAGATCTCGTTAAACAATATGAAAACGAGCTTTTCGAAAAAGGCATAGCTTGCTCTGTTTCAAAAAAATACTTTGAAACCAAAACACCAACGTCTTCCTTCCATTACTACAATCTACTCGACATTCTTCTTTGCTATTTTGCAGATAAACGTGAGAACAAAAAGTTTAAGCACCAGCCTAATCGCATACATTGTGCAGTACTTTGCTTTTATCCGATTAATGATGAATTGATTAAAAAAAGCAACTGCAAAGAATACGCATTCGTTCTTTATGAAGTTTCACGGCTTGAAGAAGGGTTTGCACCAAAAACAAGAATATATAAAGAAAATAATATCTTGAAAAAGGTTGAAAAGCGAATAAAAAAAGTATTAAAATCAGCAGAAAAGAAAGGTGCTCTAAAACATTGCAAGCATACAAAGCTTGACTTGTTAAGATATTTTTTCAAATCCGAATACGGTTATAAAAAAACTGTTTTAGGCATAAGCAGAAACACTTTAGATACCGTTTTTTCCGTTTCCTTTTTAGCTGTTATTTTAATTGTCATATCGATAATTTATTTTTGTTTAAAATAATAAAGGAAGGCTCGCTGTGCATAACACACAAACAAAGCCTTTCCTTTTGTTTTTTTACACGTCTTTTTTGCTTAAAAAATACGAACACACCGTAGGTACAACTACCATAACAGCAATTATTGCAAAGAACACAAACGGATTTTGCGTTATAGCCGTAAGGCAAATCAAAATTCCACCTATAACAAAGACTTTTCCTGCTAAACGATGTGTCTTATTCCAATTCTCACTGTCGTTAAGCGTCCAAGGCAGTCTTATGCCGAAAGTATGGTTTTGCTTGCATTTTGGAAGATAGTTACCAAGCACAATAAAAAGTATGCCCATAAATAAAATTACAACAAACCCGATTTCTATTTCGTTTCCCAAAGCGTAAGCATAGGTAAGAGAGTTGAGTAAAAGCGACGTCAAAGGGCAAATCCAAAAGGCTATATTTATCGCCTTACCTGATATGTTTTTGCTTTTTGGGTCAAATGAGGTTGCGAAAATGCAAAGCCAATGTATTGCTAATATAATAAGTGGCAAGCCAAACACAGCAAACGTTTTACTGCTATAGCCGTCAGGTGTGTTATCTACTCCAAAATGCGTTGCTATTTGCTGTGGTAACTTATCCCACAAAGCTACACCCGCTAAAATCGGAAGCAAGGATATTACAGATGTTATTATAAGTGTTTTCTTGTATTTTTTAAGCATTGTTTTCGTCTCCTTTCAAATCAGTTATCCAAAGCATTATCTCCTCTAAAACCGAAGCATTTAGCTCATAAAAAATATACTTTCCTTCTCGCTCATCTCGGATAAGATCAGCTTCTTTTAATACAGAAAGATGTCTTGATATCGCTGCACCTGTTATATTAAACTTTTCGCTTATCTCACCTGCTGACATTCGCCCTTTTTTCAGCATACCCAATATTTCTCGTCTTATCGGGTCCGAAAGTGCTTTTAAGGTGTTTTGTAAAGACAATTGAATCGCTCCCCTATAGAATTATTTAACATTTAACTTAAATGTTAAATGTATTATAGCATACGTCTGCTCTTTTGTCAACAAAAATGTAAAAATCGAATGACACATTTAAACACAAGCTGTTTTTCTTTAACAAGCTACTTTGCAGGCAGCCCCAACGGGCGCCGAACCGTGTTGTGTGCGAAAAATTCGCACACACTTTCTTTTTACAAAAGAAAGCAGGCGATGGATTCCCATCGCCTGCACGGTTCGGCGCCCTGCGCGAGCAGCGTGAGGTGCTTCGCACCTGTTTTTTCCTTCGGAAAAAACGCCACGCTGCTCGCGCGCTAAAAAGCTTATCAGCCTCATTTTATTTAATATTATCTAAAAACTTTTCTGCCTGCTTGCGACTTTTTAATATCACAACGGTTTTGTCCTTTTCTTCGCTCAACATTTTGTGATATCTTTTTCTGTGCCCTTTGTTAAAAGTTAAAATACAACCCAAAAATTCGATAAATTCCTTGTCAAATTTCTCCTTGCAGTTGCCGCCCATATCATCTCTGCTTTTTCCGTAGTTTTTTATTCTCCTCTCTATTGCACCGAAAAGACAGGTATAAACAGAAAAATCAAGATAAATAACGCTGTCGCAATACTGCATACGAAGCGGTATCGTCCTCGAGAAATTACCGTCTATTATCCATTCGTCCTTTTGAAGCTCTTTCATAAGCAGACAGTCAAATTCTTCTCTTGACACATTCTGCCAATTATCACGCCACCAAAGCTTATCAAGATGAACAACAGGCAAGCAAAGCTTCTTCCCCAGCTTTTTTGCAAGCGTAGTCTTACCGCTTCCCGGACAGCCTATAATTATAATCTTTTTCATAGCGTCAAAAAATTATGGTTTATTTATTTTCGAAAATTTCGTTATATCTTTCAATAGATTCTGCAATGATTCTGCGTGCTTCATCGGGGCCCTTCGCTTCGTCAATAACAGTACTCTTGTTTTCGAGCATCTTGTAAACAGAGAAGAAGTGTATCATCTCTTCAAAGATATGCTTCGGTAGCTGTGAGATATCGGTATAGCTGTTGTATGTCGGGTCGCCTGTGTGAATAGCTATAATTTTATCGTCGGGGTCATCGTTATCAAGCATAGAAATAACGCCTATCGGATAACATTCAACGAGTGCCATCGGCTCAATTTTTTCCGAGCAAAGTACAAGTACGTCGAGCGGGTCATTGTCGAGAGCGTATGTACGTGGAATAAAGCCGTAGTTTGCAGGATAGTGTGTTGATGTATGAAGTACTCTGTCCAGACGCAAAAGACCTGTTTGCTTATCAAGCTCATACTTCATTTTACTGCCCTTGCTGATTTCGATAACAGAATCAAAGCTGTCAACGGTTACTCTTTGTGGGTTAATGTCGTGCCAAATATTCATTTTATATCCTCCTGATTAATAGTTTGCAACCAATTAAGCTCGTTTGCAGGTATAACGATATAGTTGTCCTCACCCTCGCCAACTCGAAGATAAACATTCCTAATTCCTGCTTGAATTATAGCTCTTGCACAAAGCGGACAAGGCTTCGCCTCGTGTATCGAATTGTCCTGCGGGTTAACTCCCGTTAAGTACAAATCAGCACCAAGCGTTTGCTGACGAGAGCAATTAAGAAGTGCATTCATTTCAGCGTGTACAGCCCTGCAAATACCGTAGCCCTCGCCTTGATGCATTCCCTTTTCAATTCTCGGGCAAGAGCCTATCTCACAGCAATTTTCAAAGCCTCTGGGTGAGCCGTTGTAGCCTGTGGAAATAACCACATCATCTTTTACTATAACAGCACCGTATTTTCTTTTGAGACAAGTGCTCCTATACGCAAACACTTCGGCGCAGTTAAGATATGTGTCAATTTTCGACACAAGCCTGCCTTTTTGTGGATAAACCATACTGCATCCCCTTATCATAAACTATATTGTTTTGGTTTCTTTTAAAATTATAACACAATATAGGGTTATTATCAATGTAATTTTTCCGGCCGGTTATATTTCTTTATAAAACTTCACTTTATTTCATATTTTCCTTTACAGTTTTACAGGATGCAATAAGAAGTCTTCAAATATTTCCGCACTGTTTTTCTGCATACCGATATGCCAAATCATCGATTCTTTTTGTTTCGTGCATAAGCTTCAACCAATAGATCGTTTCGTTTTGATTCCTTTAATGCTATTTCTGATTTTGCAACAAAATCTCTTTTGCTCTGTGCATATTGCGCTTCATAAATATTAGCACCCACAGATGTACCTGCACGAGCTAACTGATCGGTCATATAAGAATTTAGGCGCAGTTATGCCATCAGCAAGACTGTATGATATATTTTCACTGCATAAAAATATGATATAATATCCGTTTCTCAATATACAAAAGGCATATATCATCTGCGCAAGCAGATATCATACCTAAAGTATATCATCTGTTCCGTAAGGAACGGATATCATTGAAAAGAGACCTTGTCTCTCGACAAGGTCTCTTTTCTTGGCGCGCTGTAAGGGATTCGAACCCCTGACCTTCTGGTCCGTAGCCAGACACTCTATCCAGCTGAGCTAACAGCGCAACTGCTTTTGCCAAAGTATATTATCACAAATCGTCTGTAATGTCAAGTGATTTACAAAAAAAGTTAGCTAATCTCAAAAAATATCTTATGAGCAGTAGCCACCGTCAACACTTATTACCTGCCCTGTGATGAAAGATGCTTTTTCCGATGCTAAAAACGAAACAAGATTTGCAACGTCCTCGCACTCACCTTTTCTGCCCATCGGTGTCATTTCAACAATCTCTTTTACGGCACTCTCGTCAATGCTTTCGTTCATTCTCGTGTCAATAAAACCCGGTGCAACACAATTAACCGTAATTCCCGATAGACCCACTTCCTTTGCAAGTGCCTTTGTAAAGCCTATGAGTGCCGACTTTGAAGCACTGTAATGTACCTCACAGGATGCACCCATAATACCCCACATAGAGGATATGTTTATTATTCTGCCGTTTTTTTGTCTAATCATACTATCAAGCACCAGCTTTGTAAGATTCATAGCACTCATAAGATTAATTTCAAAAAGCTCTTTAATTTTCTTGTCATCTGAGAGTTGAAAAATACTTTGATAAGCGATTCCTGCGTTATTCACAAGTACATCAATCTTTTTAAAGGTCGCAAGTGCCTTTTCTGCGAGGGTTTTCACCTCGTTTTCTTCGCTTAAATCTGCCTTTATGCACAAAACCTCTACGCCGTACTTTTCCTTTAGTTCTTTTGCAGTGGCATTTGCAGTATTTTCGCCTTTATTATAATGTAATACAATATCGTTCCCGTCTTTTGCAAAGCTTTCGCAAATTGCTTTGCCAATGCCACCCGAGGCACCCGTTACCAAAACAACCTTATTCATTTCGACCACCTGTTATTTACCAACGCAGAATTGCGAGAACACTTCGTTTACAACAGCTTCGTTCGCTCTTTGTCCCGTAAGCTCCAAAAGGTATTCTATCGCTCTGTCAACACAAACATTTACTGCGTCCATTGTAATTCCAACTTTTATTGCATCAAGTGCACTATCTACAGACTGCAAAGCAGAAAGCACACACATTCGCTGTCTTTCTGTTGTAAGAAGTGCTCTGGATGTGTCTATTTCATCCGTACCGAGTACAGTTTCAACTGCTTTCACAAGCTCATTTTCACCGTCGTGCGTTTTTGCACTTATGAACACAACGTGTTTGAAATTCTGCTTTATATAATCTATATCTGTCTTTGAGGGCAAATCCGACTTATTAACTATAGCAATGACATCTCTGCCTTTACACAGCTCGAAAATTTCCTTGTCGCTGTTGTCAAGCTTTGCCGAGCCATCAAAAACAGCCAAAATAAGACTTGCTCTTTCAATCTTGGTCTTTGCAAGGTCAACACCGATACTTTCCACTACGTCTTCACTTTGTCTTATGCCCGCCGTATCAGCAAGACGTAAAATAACCGAACCGATGCGTACAGTTTCTTCCACAACATCGCGTGTAGTACCTGCGATATCGGTAACAATAGACCTTGAAAATCCCGAAAGCATATTCATAAGAGCAGATTTGCCTACATTTGGCTTACCGACAATTGCAGTATCAACCCCCGCAGTAATAGCCTTACCTGCATCGAATTTCGATATGAGATTTTGAAGCTGCACTTTAACCTCGCCGAGTGTTTTACTGAGCGTATCAAAGCTTATTTCTTCTATATCCTCATCGGGATAATCGACCCATGCAGCCATGTGAGCCGAAGCCGAAAGCAAACTGCTGCAAAGCTCATTCATTTTTCTGCTGAGTGCGCCGTCAAGAGTTGTAAGCGCGGCTTTCATACCTTGCTCACCCTGTGCAGAAATAAGCGACATAACACCCTCTGCTTCGGACAAGTCCATTTTACCGTTGAGAAAAGCTCGTTTTGTGAACTCACCTGCACCTGCAACATTTGCACCACAATTCAGCACAGCACGAAGCACCTGATTAGTTACAAAAACACCACCGTGGCACGAAATTTCAACCACATCTTCACCTGTATAGCTTTTCGGCGCACGAAAAACGAGTGCCACACATTCGTCCACGACCTCACCGTTCATCATAATTTTTCCGTGTGCAGCAGTATAACCCTTCATCGAAGATAACAGTCTGCCCGAGGTCGCTTTGAAGCACTTATCTGCAATAGAAATTGCATCGTCTCCCGATATTCTGATAACACCTATACCACCTGCTGCAACAGGTGTTGAAATTGCAGCTACCGTATTTGACATAAATCAAATCTCCTTTTTCACTATCTTCTTAATATTATACAAGATATAGTCAAGTAGTCAAGTAGTAATTAGTAGGTGCTTGCCGTGGGCGAGGCGCCGAGCCGCCGTTCGCAGGTGAAACCTGCGAACATTTCTTTTCTAAAGAAAAGAAATCGAGGGGCAATTCTGCCCCTCGGCGGCTCGGCGCATTATTTGCACGCATTTGCGTGCAAATAATGCGTAGTGCACCGCCCATACAACAAATTACACCTTGCAACACAGCAAGCCTATTCTGCTGAACCGTATATAAACAAAAGGATAGCTCAAGACAATTAGTCTCTTGCTATCCTCTTTAATTTTTTACGCCTTATCCGAACATCCTAAAACTGTTTCGATCTTGTGTGATACAACACCCTCGATAGCATCTCTTGCAGGAGTGAGGTATTGTCTCGGATCGAAGTGCTTCGGATTTTCGCTGTAGTGCTTACGAACAGCAGCTGTCATAGCGATACGAATATCGGAGTCAACATTGATTTTGCAAACAGCCATTGAAGCAGCCTTACGAAGCATTTCCTCGGGAATACCGATAGCGTCAGGCATTTCGCCGCCGTATGCATTGATTGTCTTAACGTCTTCTTGGTTAACAGATGATGCGCCGTGAAGAACGATTGGGAAACCGGGGAGAATCTTTTCGATTTCTTCAAGAATGTCGAAACGAAGCTGTGGCTTCTGACCGGGCTTGAACTTGTATGCGCCGT
>CAZNQI010000059.1:0-9298 GCA_964575375.1 uncultured Faecalibacterium sp. | reverse complement strand
ATATCTGAACGAGACGTTTTTAAGTTCAATGGTATGCCCGCAATGCTTTTGCGGCTTAATCGGTTTTTCAAGTATAGGCTTAACGGTTTGCTTTTCTTTCATAAACATAATCATATTATCAATGAAAAGCGAGCCCTCGTAAATACTTGAGGTTGTTGTAATAAGAGCTGTAAGACCGGTAGCGATTGCATTTAAAGCACCCGTATAAAGCGAATAATCGGCTATTTGCTTTACGTTTGTTGCTATCATATAAAACAGCGCACCGTTCATTACGGCAGTTAAAAGCGAAAGAACAATGTTCCAAAAGCCCTCTTTCCAGAAAAGCGATTTAAGTCCCTTGAGATAGCCTGTGAAAACATTGTTGTATTTTCCGATGAAAAGATCGGACAAATCAAAAAGACGAATTTCCTTTACCATATCCTTATTTACCATAAGGTCGCTGTAGTAGTTCATCTGTCTTCTGTCCTTCGAGCGATGGAACATATAACGGAAATTCTTTTTTCTGAAATAAAAAGCAACCCAAGCACTGATTACCGTCAGCAATATGAATACAACAAAGAACACAATGCTGATACTCGGAAGCTTTTTGAGTATGATAACAAGCACGGAAAAATAGCTTATCATTGATATAATTTTTGAAACAAATTCAAAGGTCGCACGAATAATATTTATCGGGCGCATACCTGCTTCTCTGTTTGCATTTTCAAGCTTTTCGTAAAAATCAGGCATATCAAAGCACGCAAGATCTATTTCCTTTGCCTTTTTCATAATCTTAATCTTTACGTGATTGGTAACACTCTCACCTGCTGTTTGAGTTATTATATTACCGAGACTTCCCATCAGGGTATTAAGAAAAAGATATCCGAACTGAAAAATAAGAGGTGTTACGAGATCCACTTCACTCGTAAAGCTTTGCACTACAACCTCAAGTAAATTTTCAGTTATAAGTGTACCTACAACGGGCATTATACCGTTATAGACCGAATTGAATATCATAAATACCAAAAGCGACGGCTTAGCTTCCCAAACAAGCCTGAATATGTAAAAAAGTCTGTATGCTGTTCCGCCGACTGTTTCTTTTATATAAGAAGGAACATCCTTTAGGCTTTTTGGCTTTGGGACTTTTAATCTTTCGTTAATTTCTGCTGTTGGAGGTCCGAAACCCGGTCCCATAAAAATCATCTCTTTCCGTTTTATAGTTTAAAATAGTGCATACTGATATTATTTCATAAACTTAATATCAACTTAAAACTTTTCAAAACTAAAAGGCAAAGTGCAAAACTCTGCCTTTAAAATAAGCTTTCAAACTTTCTTATCCTTTAAAAAGGAGGCTTCAACCGCCTTTGTTACTGCAGCTTCAAAGCCGTTTTCCTGCAAAGCTGCTACACCCTCAATTGTTGTACCGCCGGGGGAACAAACTCTGTCCACAAGCTGCCATGGATGCTCATGGCTTTTCATAATCATCTTTGCGCTGCCGAGAACAGCACCTGCAGCGATTTGAAGTGCCTTATCTCTTGGTAAGCCGTTTTTAACAGCCGCTCTTGCAAGGGAATCGATAAACATATACGCAAACGCAGGGGAACAGCCGCCTATTGCACTGAAAATCGAAAAATCTTTTTCCTCAAGCTCTACTGCAGTACCGAAGCTTTCGCAAAAGCTCTTAACAAAAGCCTTATCGTCTTCACTGCCGTTAACGCAATATCCCGACACAGCGGCACCGACAGTTGCGTTGATATTAGGCATTACTCTTGCAATTCTTGCTTGAAAAGTAATATTAGACGAAATAAACTCGAGTGTTTTACCTGCTGCGATTGAAATTATCAAAGCGTTTGTCTGCTTTATCGTCGCATCAATTTTTTGAAGCACTGTGGCAATAACATTAGGCTTTACGCTTAACACGATTTTATCGCAGTGTTTTGCTAAAGCCTCTTCGCTTTCCGCTACCACAACACCGTAAAGACTGTTTAAGTGTTCACACTTTTCTTTGCAAGGGTCATAAACCGAAATTTCTTCACCCTTAAAAAGTGAATTTGCAACAACACCCTTGATGATGGCACTTGCCATATTTCCACAGCCTATAAAACCAATCATTCTGCCACCTCTTCAGGGATATCAGCTGTACAATGAGGACACTTAACAGCTTCAACGCTGATTTCACTCTTACAGTACGGGCAAGCCTTTGTTATAGGAGCTTCTTCCTGTGCTTCTTTCTTTTTGCCAAGTTCGGCAATCTTATTAATGCCCTTTACAAGCATAAAGATAACGAATGCCATTACAAGGAAATTGATAATAGCTGTTATGAATGAGCCGTAGTTAAGTGTTGCGTAGCCGGCTTCCTTTGCCGCTTCGGCAGTTGCAAAGGATACTTCATCCATTGTGAGTACGACAAACTTATCTGCAAAGTTGATACCCTTTGTTGCAAGAGATAACACGGGAGACACGATATCGTTAACAAGAGAATTAACGATTGCTTGGAAAGCGCCACCTATGATAACGCCGACTGCAAGGTCGATAACGTTTCCTCTCATTATAAACTTTTTAAATTCTTCAAAAAAACCTTTCATATTTTAAACCTCCAAAGTTTTTCTGTATATTATTTTAACAACCTTTTTCCAAAATGTAAAGACTTATATACCCGAAAAATCGAATTCCGGGATAAATTCTTCGTTTGCAGAAGAAAATTCCTGCGAAAATACCGTTTCAAAGCCTAAATCGTATGCATAACACAGCACCTTTTCGTATTCTCTTTCGGTAATTTTTCTTTGAAGCTCCCTAAAGCCTTCTGTTTCACCGTACGGAGTATACTGACACATAATGCTGAGCGCTGTATCCGTGCCGAGGTTTTCTGCTATCCAATCTAAAATGAGCATACTTTGCTTTGTGTTTTTCGGCAAAACAAGGTGTCTTACGATAAGTCCCTTTTGCATAATACCGTTTTCGTCAAAAATATTTTCAGGTACTTGCCTTTTCATTTCAATCAGTGCCTTTGAAGCGAAAGAAAAATAGTCTTTAGCGTTTGAATACTTTTCACTTCTGTCGTCGCTTATGTATTTCAGGTCGGGCAAGTAAATATCAATAAGGCCCTCGAGCATTTTGAGTGTCTCGGTCCTTTCGTAGCCCGAAGAATTATATACCACGGGCAGTCTGCCCTTGTATTTTCGGAGAACTGCTTTGAGTGCCAAAGCGTAGTGGGTAGGATTTACAAGGTTTATGTTATGTGCCCCTTTTTCTTCAAGTTCAAGGAAAATTTCAAGCAGCCTTTCTTCGCTTATAAGCTTTCCCGAGCCTTTATGGCTGATGTCAAAGTTTTGACAAAATACACAGCCTAAATTGCACCCCGAAAAGAAAACTGCACCACTACCCCTTTCACCGCTTATCGGCGGCTCTTCCCAAAAGTGAAGCATTGCCCTTGCAGCCTTTATTTGCCACGGCACCTTGCAAAAGCCTAAAACCGTTTCTCTGTCTGCCCCGCATTTTCTGGGACAAAGTGTGCATTTCATTTCACCACTTCCCTTTTTAAACAAGAAACCGCTACAAATAACTGTAACGGTTTCTGTGTTTAATTAACTTTAATTAGTTGCAAATTATTCTGTAAAGCCTGATTCAACAAGCTTTACAAGCTCTTCAACAGCAGTTTCTTCGTCGGGGCCGCCTGCGATGATACGGATTTCTGTACCACCCATAATACCAAGTGAAAGAACGCCGAGCAAGCTCTTTGCGTTTACTCTTCTTTCTTCCTTTTCAACCCAACTTGAAGACTTGAATTCATTTGCTTTTTGAATAAAGAATGTTGCCGGACGAGCGTGAAGTCCAACTTGATTAAGAACCTTAACATCTTTTACAAACATATCTGATATCTCCCACACAATAATATTTTTAAGTTAATTGTTCATTTATTATACCACAAAACTTCGCTTCGTCAACAACTAAAATGTACTTTAAATATTTTTTGGTTGCAAGTCTAAACATTGATGAAAAGGAAGTTTTAAATTTGTGCATTTTCACCATAATTTCAGCAAAAGTTACTGCAGTATATACAATTTCATTCTTCTGCTTCTTTTAAACTACGCTTTAATTGTCGTAAAAACTCGATATCGTTTTTTGAAAGCTCTGCTTTGGAAAGCATATCAGGTCTTCTTTTATATGTTCTTTCAAGTGATTTTTCTCTGTGAAATCTTTCAATATTTGCATGGTGCCCCGTTAACAGTATATCCGGAACAGTCCTGCCGTGCCACTCGTAAGGTCTTGTGTATTGGGGATATTCGAGCAAGGAGCTGTAGTGGCTTTCATCCGTAAAAGCGTCCTCGTTTGCCAGCACACCGGGAAGCATTCGCGAAATACTGTCCGCCAAAACCAAAGCGGGAAGCTCACCACCCGTCAGCACATAATCTCCGATAGAAATTTCCTCATCAACTATTTCTTCAATAACTCTTTCGTCAACGCCCTCATAGTGCCCGCAAAGTATTGCAATATTGTGCATTTTCGACAATTCCTTAACTCTTTGCTGAGTGAGCGTTTTACCTTGTGGAGACATAAAGATAAGGTGAGGTCTTGTGCCTGTCTCTTCGCAAAGGCTCATAAAGCAATCGTATATCGGCTGAACCTGCATAATCATACCCGTTCCGCCACCGTAGGGAGTATCGTCAACTCTTTTATGCTTATCGAGAGTGTAGTCTCTTATCTGTCGGCAGTTAATTTCCACCTTGCCGTCTTGTCTTGAACGGCCTATTATGCTCTCGGAAAGTACGCTTTCGCACATTTCGGGGAACAAAGTTAAAATATCAATCCTCATCTTCAAAAATTCCTCTCAACGGGCGAATTTTAATAATGCCCTTTTCAACATCGGTTTCAATAACAACATCTTTAATTGCAGGTATTAAATATTCTTTGCCGTTTTGCGCCTCAATATGCCAAACATCGTTCGCACCCGTTTGACTTACATCGCACAATATACCGTAAATTATGCTTTCATCATCTGCATCAACAACAGTGCAATCAAAAAGCTCCTGAATAAAATAACTGCCCTTTTCGATTTTGGCGTCGCTTCGTTTCATAAAAAGTACACGGTTTCTGTATGAAGCAGCAGCTTCGACAGTATCTATACCCTGCACTTTCATAATTACCATATTACCGTTAGGTCTTGAGGAAACCTTGAGTGCCGTTTCGCCGTTTTTGTCAAGATACAGTGTTTTAAAGCTTTTCATAAACTCCGGGCTGTCGCACCAGGGCTGCACACGCATTTCACCTTTTATACCGTGAGTTGAAGTAATCTTTCCTATTTCGAGATATTCCTTAATCATATTGCCTCCATAAAATCAAATGGCTGCCCCGTTAAGCGCAGCCACAGACTAAAACTCATTTACCGGAAATAAGCCAGTCCTCGTTTACCTCTTCGTCCATAAGGTCTGCGAGAAATCTGTAAAGAGCATCCCACATTTCAACGAGAATTGATTTAATTGCTTCAAAAAATTCCATAGTATTTCCCCCTTAAATTTATGATACCATTATATACCAAAAGCAATTTAATTTCAATAGCTTTGCAAAACTTTATTTATATATGCAAAATTGCGAATTTACGGTGAAGTCAGACATATTGCTGATTGCCACATTAAAAGCAACCACTAATTTGTACCCGGGCAAAGGATTGTCTTCACATTTTATCCGCATTGACTAAAGGGAGCATTTTTAGTATAATACCAAAAGAAAATACAGATTAAAGGTGAAGCGCAATGAATTATCTTATATGCCCCGTATGCGGGTGCGAGCTTATTAAAAACGAGCACTGCTTTGTTTGTGAAAACGCACACAGCTTCGATATTGCAAAGCAGGGTTATGTCAATCTTTTAACCTCGTCTCACAAGGACGGCTCTTTGATTGGCGACAACAAGGATATGGCTGTTTCAAGAAGAAGCTTTTTAAGCAAAGGCTACTTTGAGGGTCTCTGCCTTGCCGTTTGCGATTTTATAAACCGAAAAAACATAGAAAATCCTCTGATTGCAGACATTTGCTGTGGTGAGGGGTACTACACTTCTTTTATAAAGAATAACACAAATAGCAGTGTTTATGCCTTTGATATTTCAAAGGAAATGATAAAGCTTGCAGGCAAAAGAAAAAACGGTGCTGTGTATTTCGTTGCCAACATTTCTAAAATTCCGTTGAAAAGCAATTGCTTCGACTTTGCAGTTCATCTTTTTGCACCCTTTCACGAAAGTGAATTTTCGAGAATTATTAAGGATGACGGATACATACTCAGCGTTATTCCCGGCGAAAAGCATTTGTTTGAGCTTAAAGAAATTCTTTACGATACACCTTACTTAAACGATGAAAGGGCTCCGGAAACCAAAAGCCTTGTTTTAAAGGAAAGAATTAAGGTTACAAGGAAAATCAAAATCGACAATCAAGAGGACATTCTCTCTCTTTTCAAAATGACACCGTATTATTACCATACAAAAAGCACGGACAAGGAAAAAATATCAAGTCTCAACGTTTTAGAGGTTACAACCGATTTCGTTATACTTGTGTATCAAAGAAGCTGACACCATTAACGCCAAGGTTTCATCTGCATAAAATAATAGCGAGGTGAATTTTATGCTAAGCTCATTATTGTATGCTTTGAGTTTGATTTTTATAATTATAGGTCTTTTTTATTTGTTCAGCTTTTTTCTTTGCTTCTTGCTTTGCGGTAAACGCAAGAACGGTATATACACGGTTATATACCACGACGGCACAGACGAGGAGCTTTACGACAAGGTGTATACAGCCTTTTTGCAAAGCGACTTCTTCACACCCTTTGTCAAAAGACCGATTATCATTCTCGACAACGGTATACCCGAAGGCGTTAAAAATCAATGCAAATTTATAGTAGAGCCTTGGAGTGAAATTCACTTTGTGAAGTACGATGAAATCGAAAGCATTTCACATTTCGACACTACAGCAGAAAATTAAACACAAAATCGTTGAAAACATCCTATATTTACTATATAATATATAATTATTTAAACACGACCACAATTTAGCATTTTGCACTTTGCATTTAATTAAAGGAACGGCATAAATGGAAAACGAAATTTTTATTGAGGGTAATATCGAAAACATTGTATATACAAATCCCGAAAACGGCTACAGCGTTATTGAAATAAACTACGAAAATGCACTCACAACAGTTGTGGGTATTATGCCCTCTTGCTGTGTAGGTGAAAAGGTAAAGCTCAAGGGTGAATGGACAAAGCACCCCTCCTTCGGTACGCAGTTTAAGGTCTCTGCCTGCGAAAGATTTATGCCTAAAAGTGCAGGCGATATGCTTCGTTACCTTTCCGGCGGCACTATAAAAGGTATCGGCCCTGCTTTGGCTTCAAAAATAGTTGAAAGATTCGGCGAGAGCACCTTTGAGGTTATGGAAAACAGCCCCGAAAAGCTTTCTGTTATTAAAGGTATTTCCCACGATAAGGCTATAGAAATAGGCGAAATGTTCAAAAAGCAGTTTGCCGTTCGTGAGGTTATGATAGCTCTTGAGCGATACGGTATGAGCCCCACCGAATGTTTAAACGCATACAAGGCGCTCGGCACATCGGCTATAGAAAGAATAAGCGAAAACCCGTATATTTTATGCTCAGACAAGGTTGGTATGCGTTTTGAAAGAGCCGACGAGATTGCTCTTTCCTTTCCGAATAAAATCAACTGCGTTTTTCGCCAAAGAGCAGGCATTTTGCATATTTTGAAGCATAATCTCAAAAACGGACATACCTGCTTGCCGAGAAGCAAAATAATTTTGCCCTCTCAAGAGCTTTTGCAGCTGCAGCACGATGAGGTTCAGGAAATCATAGATGATTTAATCGAGGATAGGGAAATTATCGAGGACTTCTTTTCGGATAAAAGCTATCTGTTTTTGCCCGAGGAATATATGGACGAAAAAAGCATTGCAGACAGAATAAAGGTAATGCTGCGTTTTCCTCCTGCAGGCAGAAGAACGGTTGAAGATGATATAAACAAAATCGAAATCAAAAACGGTATAAAATTTGAAAAAAAGCAAAGAGAAGCTATACTTACGGCTGTTACAAAGGGACTTCTCGTTTTAACAGGTGGCCCCGGTACAGGTAAAACCACAACTCTTAACGGAATTTTGGAGCTGTTTGAAAAGCAAAAGCTTCGTGTGCTTCTTGCAGCACCGACCGGCAGAGCCGCTATGCGAATGAGTGAGGTTACAAAAAGGCAGGCGAAAACAATACACCGTCTGCTTGAGGTTGAATGGACAGACAGCAACAGACAGTATTTTGCAAGAAATGCGGAAAACCCACTCGAATGTGATGCCGTTATAGTTGATGAGCTTTCGATGGTGGATACTCACCTTTTCGCTTCTCTTTTAAACGCCCTACCTCTCGGTTGCAGGCTTATTATGGTTGGCGACTGCGACCAGCTGCCGCCCGTAGGTGCAGGTAATGTTTTGCAGGATATTATTGCCGCAAATCTTTTGCCCGTTGTGTGCCTTAGCGAGGTATTCCGTCAATCGCTCAAAAGTCTTATCGTTACAAATGCTCATAAAATTGTAAAGGGTGAATATCCCGACCTTTCGCAGACGGACAAGGACTTCTTTTTTATGCAAAGAGCAAACGTCTACACGGGCGCAGAAACAATTGCAGACCTTTACTGCGAACGACTGCCCAAGGCGTATTCATACAACCCGATCAGAGATATCCAAATTATCTGCCCGTCCAAAAAAGGCGTAATGGGTACTGTAAATCTCAACAATGAACTTCAAAAAAGGCTTAACCCTGCCGCAAGGGATAAAGAGGAATTCGTTAACGGTACTCGCATTTTCCGTGAGGGCGACAAGGTTATGCAGATAAAAAACAACTACGATATTTTTTGGACAAGGGGTAAGGAAAACTCAAGCGGTATCTTTAACGGCGATATCGGTATAATAATTGCCATAAATCATAATGCTTCCTTTTTGAAAATCAATTTCGACGGCAGAATTGCTACATATCCGTTTGAAAACATCAAGGAGTTGGAGCTTGCTTACGCAATAACCGTGCATAAAAGCCAAGGCTCTGAATTTGAAGCTGTTATTATGAGCGCTTGCGGTGTAATTGAGCAATTAAGATACAGAAATTTGCTTTACACAGCCGTTACAAGAGCAAAAAATATACTTGTTTTGGTCGGTTCAAAAAACGAAGTGTACGCTATGGTTGACAATGATAAAAAGACAAGACGATACTCTGCACTTAAGTATCTGCTTTTAAGGGATTGATAAAATGAATTTTTTAAAGAAAACAGCACGACTGCTTTTCCCTCAAAGGTG
>CAZNQI010000058.1:0-9432 GCA_964575375.1 uncultured Faecalibacterium sp. | reverse complement strand
CAAATTGAATTTTGACAAGAATAACACATTGGATTTAGTTTGTCAAGTCCTTTTTTTAGTTTACCCCACCTTATCCGACACAACCATAAACTACTCAAAGTTAATATTAAACAGGATCTTCAGCTTGACAACAAGAAAATCTAATGAATAATATAATTTTCCTTGAAAAAACAGTTAGTTTATGTTAATATGATGATATAGAAAATTAAAGAGAGGTTTAAATTATGAAAAAGTTTTTGTCAGTTATTCTTTGCCTGATCTTACTTTTTACAATGGCAATTCCCGCTTTTGCGGTATATGAAACGCCCTATGAGGACAGTGAATTCTTTGAGTACGAGGGATATTCGGTTCATTACAGAAAATTGGAAGCCGAAAACCCGAAAGGTCAAATATTGATGATTCACGGCTTTGCTCATACAACATACTGTTGGACTGATATTGGAGCAAAGCTTGTAAGCGAAGGCTACACTTGCGTTCTGGTAGATCTCCCCGACTTTGGTTATTCCTCAAGAGAAACCGCAGATATGAAAAAATTACCACGTGAAGATATTATGCACGCTCTTATGGTTCACCTTTCCGATGACCCCTGGTATGTTGCAGGGCACTCAATGGGAGGTTTTGTGGCAGAGTCGATTTATGCTAAATATCCCGAATCAGTAAACAACCTGCTTCTGTACGGTACATCGGGCAACATAAATTCTCCCGAAATAGCAAAAATAGCAGGCAATGAAACTTTCATAAAGCTCATCGTTCCCTTTTTGAAGTTCTTAGTAAAATCCGACAAGCTTATTGAAATAGCAATCAAGTGGTGTTTCTTTGACAACGAATACGCCGAAACCTATGATTATTCCGAAATTTTAAAGTCCCTTAGAGTTTCGGGTACAGGCGAGGGTGTGATGTACTCCTTCTCTATGCTCTCGGACACAGACTATGAAGCTATAAAAAGCGGACCACCTGTGCTTTATATTAACGGTAGCAAAGATGCAGTAATCAAGAAAAGTGCTGTGGAAACCTTAAAAGAGAATCTTCCCGAAAACAGCGTATACTATGAAGTACAAGGCGGTGGCCATTTGTTCATAGAAAACTATGCCGATGAAGCTGCCGAGGTAACACTGGAGTTTCTTAAAAATAATCCTTCGAGATAATGAATAGCATTAAATAAGCACAGAGTCGTACTGAACTCTGTGCTTAATCATTGTCGTCTACAAACAGCATATACTATTCGGAGCTTTCTGTATTCACCTTATCCGCCCCCGCCACAAGCTGCTCAACATCAACTGAAGATCATTTCAAATCTTTGAGCGCTCTTCTTAAAAGCTTTCCGTTAAAGCTGCGAGGAATAAGATCGATTTCTTCGATAACAGAGGGAACTTTATACGGTTCAAGACTTGAAGCAAGGTGATTTCTGATTGATACGGGATCAAATGAAGAACCTTTTTTAATTTGAACATAAAGCTTCGGAACACTGCCTTTGAGGGCGTCTTGGATACCGATACAGCCACAATCAAAGACATCGCGATGCTTCTTTGCAACATCCTCAATTTCATCCGGTGAAACCTTATTTCCACCAACATTGATTACATCGCCTTTTCTGCCTAGAAGAATAATATCTCCGTCTTCATCAAAATAAGCCTCATCATTTAAATATATGCCACCGTCAACGAGTGCTTTTTCTGTTTCCGCTTCATCTTTCCAATAACCACTCATATTCATAGGGCCAAAGCAAGCAAGAAGTCCGGTATTATTTTCTGAAGACTGAATTTCGTTTCTGTCTTCGTCAACAATTAAAATTCTCGCATTGTGAGCAGGTTTACCAATACATTTTGGTTTATCGTTATCTATATTAAAGTCGTATATACAAATACAGCCGCTTTCGGTACTTCCGTAAAAATTATAAAGGTGTGTATTCGGAAGAAGCGAACGTATTGTAGTCTTATCGCTGTCTGCCAAAGGTGCAGAGCCAAACTGAATATAACGAAGAATATCCTTATATTCGGCAAATTTGCCCTTTGAAAGGCGGAGAAGAACCGTAAGCGCAGTCGGCACAAGGTCAATCGAATTAACTTTGTAGGTATCCATCATACGGAAAAAGCCCATAACATTCATAACACTTGTAACAAGGACAACAGTTGCTCCCTTAACCATATTCCCGTAATACCTTCTGAGACCGTGAGAATGATTCATAGGAGACGGAATAAGCTCAACGTTATCTTCTTGAAGCTGTACACCATATATTACATTTTCAGCAAGAGCAATATTATTCTTATGTGAGATTATAATTCCTTTTTCCTTACCCGTTGTACCTGTGCTGAAAAGCAATTCAGACACCTCATCGCTTTCAGGTAAGCTATATGCTTTATATTCCTCGCACTCTGCTGCTTGTTTTGCGAACTCGCTCAATGTTACTTGTTTAATACTATCAGCGTTTTCCGGCTCTTTCAATGTAAAAGCAAGAGAGGCTTCACTTGAATGGGCAATTCTAACAATTTTATCCCAAGCACAATTGCGCTCGACGGGAACAAAAACTGCTCCAACGAGTTGAATAGCAAGTTCGAGAGCTAAAAATTCAATCGTTTGCGACGCTTCAACAACAACTCGCTCTCCTCTTTCAATTCCTAAATTGATAAGAGCAGATGCAAAACGGCAAATCTCTTCCTTATACTGTGCGTATGTAACCGTGCGCGTTTCATCAGCAATGCAAAGCTTATCCGGCTGTGTTTCTGCATGGCTAAAAACCGCCTCAACAATAGATCTATACATCAAATCATACCTCCAAATCAAACTGTGCTGAATAATGGCCAAAAATTAAGTAACAGATATGCGGCAATACTCATCAAAGCAACAACAATAACCGTCATCATTACGCCTTCTTTGAACATAAACTTCGGTTTCAGACCGTACCCTACAGGAATTGCACGAATCGATGTAGGAAGCATATATGAAAGGTTAACGCCGATTGAAGCTATGTATACATAAGGAATCGGATTCTTCCCCATACCGTTGACTATACTTATAACAATAGGAATAGCAACGGCAGCTGTTGCTGTATTACTTGTAACATCAGACAAAAGAATAGTGAACAAAACTATAACGAACACAATAAGTAACCCTTCACCGAGGTTAGCCGCAGAAACAACCTTACCAATCGCATCGGCAGCACCACTATTGTTAATAAGAGTACCCAGTGCCATACCACCTGCAAATATATATATAAGATCCCAAATTATCTTACCTTGAACAACCTTCCACTTCATTAAAGGCTCACCATCACTACTCTTAACAAAGAAGGATAAGATTGCACAAATAATGAACACATAAGCAGGTTTGAGACCGGGAAGGAACGCTTGATATAATTGTCTTGTGAAAGCAAGGATTGTTGCAACGGCGAACAAAACAAGTGATATCTTTTCTTCTCTTGACATCTTTGGCATTTCATTGTAAACCTTTACAAAATATTCCTTTGAGCCTGCCAGCCTTTCATTCTTTTTACAATGTCTAATAAGAAGGAAAGCAATATTGCTGACAACAAGAACAACCATAATCGGAAGAAAACGAATAATCCAGGATGAGTACATATACTCCTCTCCTGTAAGTTGCTCAATATAATCAACAGTTACAAGATTCATCGCTCCACCCAAAGGTGTTGCCAAACCACCCACACCGGCTGCGTATGCGATGGTAAGAAGAATGAGCGAAGCGTTTTTACTTTGAGAAATATCTTTTTCGCCGATGAATTTAAGCATCGAAACAGCAATAGGTGTTATCGTTGCACAAACTACAGCATTTGGAAGTATGGAAGATAATATTGCAGAAAGTAAGAACCAGAAAACGATCTGCGTGCTTAATTTACCTCCAACCATCGAAAGACATTTTGCCGCAATTCTTCTGTCAAGACCTGTAACCTCCCATGAAACATTAAGAATTGATGCTCCAAGAAGAAGCAAAATAGTTTCTGAGGCATAATTTGAAATAATCGCAGACATATCAACAAAGTTAAAAATTGCGTTGATTGCTATTGGGAGAAAAGCCGTTACAGCATAATCAACCGGACCTGTTACCCACCAAAAAGCCATCCATGCAACCGTACCTATTGCACCTCTTTCAGCAGAAGTAGCAAAAAGACTTTCAGGCAGCAACAGATAGCACAAAAAGAACAGTGCCGGGCCCAGCAAAATAAATATTATATTCTTCTTCGACTTCATTTTTTTACATCAGCTCCTAAACTTTTCCTGCATTATTTCAATTGAACAAAAAATTGGTATCTAAATATAATATCACAGCTGTTAAGATATCAAAATTTTTTCAGTTTGAAATATTTGTTAATCAAATAAAAATACTAACAAAATATATCAACCGAATTTTAAAATTAATTAAAATTTATTAATTATTTTATGTTTTTATAGCATTTATTTGTGTTTTTTGTGTGTAATTATTTTAATTAATCAGTTGTAAAACAGATGAATTTTAATCAACTACATATATATACCCTCAAAATCGTACATTTCCCTTGTATTGTCTGCCCTTGTGTGTATTGTTATCATTGTACTTGCAACCTTAGCTTGGGGTGTAACATGATAATATGTACCCTCGTAAAAGCTACACTGGTTATATAACGGATGATTATGGCCCATAGAAAGAAGTCCGACACAACCGCTTTCCGTGAAAACATCATCAAGAGGTTGATTCTTTGGTATGTTGTATTTTTCAATTCGCAAGCCTAAAGTAGGATAGCCGATTTTATACATTTCACCTTTTCGTGCTGCTCGGAAAAAGTTTGGTGTATTCTCGTGAAGAAATACACTTATGTACACATCGTTATTTTCAGTTTGCTTTTTTGAAATTTCATTTCTGCACCACTCCACCTGATCTTCGTGTACGTAACCATATATGTGATCGGGGTCGTCATCATCGTAATCCATCGTGTCTATAAATATCATTGAATGAGTCATTTCGTTTCCGTCGCAAATATCAATACTATATTGACATCCGCCGGAAATTTCCGGCATATCAGACACAAGGCAATGCTCATACTGTGAAATATAAGCAACGACATCTGCAGAAGTACCATAATTAATCCCGTCGTTGTTTCCGGGAACAAACGCCCAGTATTGGTCCAAATCTTCAAAAATTTCAGCAATACTTCGCAAAATATAAGCTTTATTAAACGCACCATCGTTACCGTCATCAATTATATCTCCTGAAAGAACCACCAAATCAGGATCATATTTATCGGTAAGATTTTTCATCTTATTTAAAACATTAATATCGGCAAAAGTAACGCCTGTTGTCATGTGCGTATCGCTGAACTGAAGAACTGTAAAATCCCCGTTTTCATCCGTATACAGGTCGGGAAGCTCTTTCTCTGCATTAACCATTTGAGCATACCCGGAAATATCACCTTTATTTTTAATTTCATCTGCAAGCTCACCACCTGAATAAATCGAAACGAATGCAGTAATAAATGCTATAAGAGTAGCAATAAAATTTGTCATGGCTTTTCCTCCTTCAAAATAATAGTAGGTACATTTTCAGCTGAGGCAATAATTCATACCAATGAAACACAAAGTATGTTGCATACTATCGCCAAGTAACACGGTTTTAGCGATAGGTTTAACCAATGTATTTCAAAGATAGTTTAGCATTATTTTTATAAAGAATCTATATGGCAATAGCTTAAAAATTTCTTTGAAATAATGCTTTCGTGCCGTGTTTGTTTATAGTTACTGCCCTCCTTCTAATAAAAAAGTGTGCGCAAACCGAAGAATGCACACACGAAAAACACAGACCTCGCTTTGCTACCACACAAACTTTTGAACAAATCTCACAGAGAACGCCAAAATAGAAGCCTGCATTTTTACCTAAATAAAAATACGACTCCGTAAAATTTGTTCCTATTAAGTTTGTGTGGTAACATTATTATAACAAATATTAACTAAAACTGCAAGTACAGAACAAAAAAATGCCGTCCTGTTTAAGTACAGAACGGTATTTTATTTAAATGTTAACTTTAAAATAAGACACTTTTTTCATAACAACACTAATAGGATTGTAAAGAAGCAACATAAGCACAAAATTACCGACACAATGTGCGATATCCCAAGGTATACCTGCTATCCACCAATTAAAAGCCATTGTCAGCCCACTTTGTGTATCAGTACCCATAAAAAAATACGGTACTGCACAAAGTGCTCCGAAACAAAGACCGAAAACAGCAGAAACAACAGCCCAAGTAAGTGCGCTATTGCTTTTCTCGAAGATTTTTGTAAAAAGTATTAATAAAGGCCACGAATACAAATACATTATCCACCAAATACCAAAGCCGAAAAGTGCGCCCTCAATAAGAATGAAAACAGGTACGACAAAATACACTTTTTTTCCAAAATGCTTCGAAAAAAGTATCAGCCAAAATGAAGTTAGCTCAATATTCGGAAAGCTCATCATAGCTACCTTGCTAACCTCTATTACCGCCACCATAAGAGCCACTAATGCAATATCATAAACAGTGGTTTTGCTTTTTGCTTTCATCATTCAACCAAAGTGTAAACAATTTTAAAAGCATCTCCGTTCACAATCGGTTGCTGCGATACGCCGTAATTACAGTATTCGCTATTTACGTAGAACGCCCAATATGCCCCATCAAGGGTATAATCCGCACGAACCCCGTTAACAGTGCTGATAGTCATACCATAAGCACCCTCTTCACCTTCAAAGGTGAGACCTTCGGCTTCTTTCATCGCATCAAGAAAATATTCTGCGTCAGTATCAACTTCGTAAATCGACGAAGTCATGTCTTCCGCAATAACTTCAATGGTTATTTGTTTTTCACCCTGAGTTGCTTTTTCACCAAACACACAATAAGCAACCGCCATCGCCACAATAAGTACAGCTACCGAAACAACCGCCAAAACTTTCTTGTTTTTCACGTTTAACACATCCTTTCTTTAAGTGAGTGAATTCACCTATTAGTATAAGTGCATAAAAAGATTGCGGCACTTACGACCAATAGAAGGATGTCGTTTGCTTCAGCCGATTACTCGCGGCCCCACAATATCATAACAGGCAGGTCTTCTGACTTAGCTATCAACACTTTGTTTCGTCTCCTCGGACTTCACCACCGACTGCACCGTGGCCTATGTGCATAAAACAAAGCTACTTCATTACAGCGACGAGTTCGTGAGAGATTTGCACTCTTCTTCCCTTTTCACCAAACAATTGTCTGACACCTGAAATGTTTCTATTCACTTGTTGCTTATTTTATCAAAAAATATATAACGTGTCAACAAAACCCTCGATTAAATTTAAGATAAAAAAACCGTCCTGATTTTTTCAGAACGGTTTAAGCTTTTATTAAACTTCCTCGAGAACTGCCGCTCTCTTTTCAGCAAGCTCAACAATCATTCTTTGTTGAAGCTCACCGTGAATTGGATAAAGAATAAACGAAAGACCGTAAAGACCTCTTGCGAGTGCAGGAAGAATACAGAAAACTATCCAAATACCACGAAGTACACCCGGCTCTGTATTTGCTATTGCATTACCTGCTTCATCTGTCAAAGCCTCATAATCGATCCAGTGAAGAACCATACCTGAAAGCCAACCTGTAATAGCACCTGCAAGCTTTGTAAAGTAGCCTTGTACTGTTGTAACGAGTGCTTCATTACGAAGACCGTGCTTCCACTCCATATAATCAAGAGCGTCAGCTGTAAGAATAGGATTACAAACAGTGATAATCTTGTTCGGTAAGCCTGCAATAGTTAAAAGGACAATTACACAAATGAGATTCAAAACTTGATTGCTTGCGAAATTATCACCGAAAACATTACCAAACGGGAAGCCCAAGATAAACAATACCATATATGCAGCGAAGCCGAAAATACCTGCAGCAATAGCTGTTGTTCTTGCGCCAAACTTCTTAACAAGCTTTGCGGCAAACGGAACCATAACATAGTTAGGGATACCTGTAAACAAACCACAAATACCGGCGTTTGCAAGTGAGCCTGTATTGTTAAGCCAGAAATAGCTTTCTGTTGAACCACCAACAGCTTTAAAGTTGTTAAAGAAATCGGAAAGAATAATTGCAAGAAGCGGTCTGTTTGTAATAATATTTTTCATAGAACCCCAAACAGAGGTCTTGTTCATTTCCTCACGACTTTGAAGTGGTATTCTCTCTCTCATATTAAAGAAACCGAATACTGCAAACGCCGCAGAGAAAATAAGCATAAAGTATGCAAAGCCCTTGTAAACACCCGCATTAGTAATGGCAGGGTTAAGCTTCGGCAGCAAGGTTACAAAGAACGGTAAGAACGACGGAAGCCAAGTGCCGAACAGTTCAAAGAACTTCGTTGTCGTAATCAAATTATTACGCTCGTTGATGTTAGGCGTAATATTATAAATCATAAGATTCCACGCATTAAAGTAACTCATACCCAAGCCGTAGATGATTGTTGCAAAGCCAACAAAGGCTGTTTGAGCTCCACCTGTTAAATCAGGTGTGGAGAAAAGCATAAAACCACCGATTATCCAAAGCGGTAAAGGTAAAATAAAGAAAGGACGTACACGACCCCAACGTGTTCTTGTACGGTCAATAATAAGGCCTGAAATTGTATCATCCACTGCATCATAAATAGTGGCAAAAAGGTTTATGTTTGCGTATGACTTAGGGCTGAGCTTCGCAAACTGTGTAAGGAAAAACTGTTTATTATTTGTAATAAACTGTGAAAGATTTTTCTGACCAAAGTTTACAAGTACATAAGCGGCAATTTCCTTCGGAGTCAGATATCTCTTTTTTGTATAAGCCAATTTATCAAGCACTGCTTCATCAGCGGACATTTCAGCCTGTACAGTTGTATTTTCATTAATTGTGCCGTTATCAGACATTTTATCACTCATTTCAATGTATTTTTAAGTTTATTTCTTTTTATTTTCTTTCGCTGCAAGAGCTTCTTTTGCTTTTCTGACTTTTTCAGCTTGCTCTTCTTCAGCTTTCTTTTTAGCCTCGGCTCTCGCTTTTTCTTTTTTAATACGATCTGCTTCAGCTTTTTCTTCTTTGATTCTTACTTTTTCAAGTCTTTCTGCTTCAAGCTGTTCTTCACTCTTAACATCGGCTTTTGAAACAAGAAGATTGCCGACCAAAGCAACAACCAACAAAGCTATGTAAACAAATATACCCCATAACGGACCTGATGTAATTCCCGTAAGCTCCATATCTGCAACCGTAATTGCCGAAGCAGGGTCTGCAACGGAAGATGAAACAAAAAATAAAACAGTTGAAACGATTGCGAACGCAATGCTCAAAGCATCAGCAATCCAAGTAGATTTTGTCTTTGGCTTTCTAAATTTAATAAATATCAAAAAGAAAGCTACTACAATAATTACAACGCTTAAAAGCATAAAGATTAAGCCTAAAATGTAGCAACTTAAAGCGCCTGTAAAGCC
>CAZNQI010000057.1:9248-9465 GCA_964575375.1 uncultured Faecalibacterium sp. | reverse complement strand
GATTGCCGAGATCCGAAAGAACCTTGATTAAAGCTGTTACAAACCACATAAGGCGATGAATGAAATCGCTTTTTGTTTCTGTAGTCGTTTCAAGCTCCTGAGTGTTTTCGACAAAGTCCGATGTTTTTATAAATGTAAAATCACATTCTGCACTGGCGTGGTCGGATACTGCTTCTCCGTCGGAATTGTAAACCGTAACATATCTGAAATCGCTTAC
>CAZNQI010000057.1:0-9238 GCA_964575375.1 uncultured Faecalibacterium sp. | reverse complement strand
AACAATATCTACACCGCCGCCGGCTTTGTACATAAATCTTTCAACCGAGTCCCAATTGCCCCAAGCCTGAAGACCTGTAATGTGCCAATTGTACATATTAAAGTAGTCGCCGTTGTTGTGGTATTCTACCCATGCGTCCTTAAGACCGCATTCAAGATAAAGTGTTTTGTAAAGAGCGCCGTCGTTTTCGTGGGTATGTATATAGTTGTTGAAATCACCCGTTACAATAACAGGTCTGTCGTTTTCTGCAGAGCGTGCCTTAATAAATTCTGCAAGCTGCTTGTATTGGCTTGTTCTTGCGGCGATTGAACCCTCTCCGCCGTAGGCATCTGCGTGTAAATTATAGAAATCTACATAAATACCGTTGCCGATATCAATAACGGAGTAAACAAAGCCCTTTGGAGTGAGTTCATCGGAACCGTCCGAAAGAATACCGCTGGCTTCTTTCCAAGAAACTCGGGTTTCATTATAAATAGTCATATCTTTTGTAAATATATTAAGACCGTCGCCGCCGGGGATGCTTCCCGTGTGGTTAGTCATATAATTGAAACCGCTCATACTTCCGACAAGGTTTTTATGATATCCGAAATCTTCTTGAACTGCTACGATATCAAAATCGTTTTGTGAAAGATACTCGCCGGCAACCTTTTGGTTAGCCGCTACATCTGTACCCTGGAAAACTGCAAACGGAAGACCTGCAACATTGAAATTGACTGCCTTGAGAGTCTGCTTTTCGGCTTGGTCGTAATCGTAAAGCTTTATATCGAAGTATTCTGTAAATGTTTCCGAGCCACATACGTAGCTGAGTCTCCAATAAATCTTGTCATAGTTTTTGAAGCCGCCAACATTTGCATTCATCAAGTAATCTCTGTACAAAATGCCGTATTCATCACGCTCGGCAGTAATCTCGTTGCGCTTAAAGGTCAAGGGCTGGCTATAGTCGATATTGCCGTCGGCATCCTTTGCCCAATAAGACGGGTTTTCAATGTCGTTAACAGTAAATCCGCGCCAATCGGTTTCGCCGTTCAAAGACACCATACATTGTATTTTTGTAGTTCCGGCAGGAAAGACAAAGGTGTAGGAAAGGTCGTTGAGCTCACGGGAGATGGCATAATCACCGGCAAGACTTTTTTCTTTAATTTCATAAGATTGGTGGCTCGGAAATTCCATTTGATAAAGAGCCGATTTGTAAAGATACGGTGCCATTTCAACCTGAACACCGTTTTCGGTTTCAAAGCTTTCAGCTTGAGCAACCATACCCAAGTCGGCAAAACCGAAACAACTAAAAGTGATTATTATTGCGAGAATCATACAAAGTATTTTTTTCATAGCAATCTCTCCTTTGAATTAATATAGTAATTGTATGATAGCATATTTTACATTGAAAATGTTATCAAGCTGTGAACAAAACCCCTTATGTTAATCACGACTTTAGATTTTTAAAAGGTTATGTACTAATTTGCGTTTGATTTTAAAAAGCGAAGTGCTTAAAAAATTCGGAATTTAAATTTACCACTTGTTTTCCACATACTCGCAAAAAGCAAACAAATCTTTAATTTCGAGCTTTGTACCGTCGTCTAAGGTTACATCACCGTTCCATAAGCCGTAAATTTGGTTGCAGTCCATTCGGGCAATACCGAGCCTTACGTCGCTTTTATTGTTGTACGTTGGCTTCATTGTAAGGTTGAATCTTCCGTCCTCGGAAATGAATTTCCACTCGTCAGTAAATCTGCCCTTCGGGAATTTTTCAACATCCACAGCACCGATTTTATGCACCTTGCCGTCGTAGAAAAGGCAGGTTTCCGTAGCATAGCTTTCGTCGCCTATTGCCCAAGTGATTTCAAAGCCGAAGATGTGCTTTTCTCCCTTTTCGTCTGTGAGATATGTCGCAGCACTTCCCCAATACCACACAAGCTCACGAGGAGTATTTACCTTGCCCCAATCGAGTGTGCAAAACGAGGTGTCCTTTGAAAATTCGTAGGTGAAGTCGCCGAAACGAAATGTACCCTCGGTGGGCATACAGTTTTGCTTTGTTGTCATAAAAAACTTTGTGTCGTCGCCCTTAAAAGGCAGTACGGTTGTTATGTTTTCAAGATTTTCGGGGATATCCATACGCAAATCACACTCGAGATTTTTACCCTTGTGCATCATTTTAAAGTGTACAAATCTTTCCTGCTCTCTTGTGTCAAATTCAAACTGCGTTTTACCCGTTTTGCCCTTAAACACACCGGGAGCATCCACCTTATTGAGTGGTACAAAACGGTTCCTTCCTGCAAAAACCGTCATACCGTCTGCGTGGGTTTCGCCTGTTTGCAAATCGATAAGTCGAAGCCCCATAAAGCCGCCGATACCTACATTTGCAAAGCTGACAAGAAGCTGCTTTTTGCCGTCCGTAACGGTGTAGTAGTCCCATTCCTTTTGGCTTATGAGCCTTTCACGTCTTACAAGATTTCTGTCGTACTCAAAAACATTGTGTCTTGCCCAGCCTTTTGCGTTTAAAGTGCCGTCGCTGTTTAATAGGGGAGTGGGCGTGGTGTATTCTCTTTGCTTTGATTTTTCTTTCCATTCAGTGAATGGTGTGTAGGTTCTTTTGATTTCTTCACTCATAATTTTCTCCTAAAAAATTTTTTTGAATTTTTTTAAATTAGCTTTTTTTATAAAAAAAGGTTATTTTTATCATTTTATCATAGTTTTAAGCTGAAAACAACGCCCGGACAGTGCAGAAGCTTCAATTTTTATTAAAAAAGTGCTAAAAAGTCAGACTTGACAAAACCAAATTTATACTCTAAAATGAATCAGCAGAACAAATGTTCTGTATTTTAATGCCCGAAAGGAGAAATTTTATGGGAATAGGAAGCTTTATAATTTACGATACAGATTTACAGTCAATTCAGTTTTTGTCGCAAGCGCAGGCAGGTGAGCTTTTGCTGGGTCTTGCTAATTACAGATTGAATGGTGAAATACCCGAGTTCAGCGATGTAGCGCTGAAAATTATGTTTCACCAGATGAAAGCACATATCGATTTAAACGAAGAAAAGTACGCCTCCTTGTGTGAAAAAAGGTCTGTGGCTGCTAAAAAACGATGGAGTACACAAGAAAAAGACCAAGACATACCTGCAAAGAAAAGTTCAACTGAAAAAGCAAATGTATGCAAAAGCATCCACGAGGATACACCTGCATACATAAATGATAATGATAATGTAAATGATAGTGTAAATGATAATGACAATGATAATGTAAATGACAATGATAATGTGTATGATAATGATAATGTTGTCGGCAGCGAAGCTGATGTCGCAGCAGCAACAGAAAAAGCACACAAAAAAACAAGACAGAAAAAGCAATCGGGTCTTTAGATTGGTTTGGTATTAAGGCTTTGGCGATGTACGGTTAAATTTGCGAAGAGTAAAGCTGTATTAATATGCTCATTGAAATGCCTCCGCTTCTGCATTAATCAAGTATATAGTCATAAATCGCCCTTGCAACACCGTCGTCGTTGTTACTCGGCAAAACAATATCAGAAAGAGATTTTATTTCATCTATTGCGTTTCCCATAGCAAAGCGCATACCTGCAATGTTGAACATTGAGATATCGTTTTCTTCGTCGCCTATACAGGCGATTTCTTCGGCTGTTATGTTAAGATGCTTTGCCAAGGCTAAAAGAGCGTTACCCTTCGAGCCGTTTTTGTTATAGATTTCGGCATAGTTTTTTGTGTGAGCCGAGCAAACATCGGGATAAGGCTTTATAATTTCCTTTATAAGCTTACGGTATCTTTCGCCGTAGTAGAAAAACTGAAATTCTTCAAGGTGTCCCGCACCTTCTTTAATCGTGCGATAAAGACTTCTGACACGCTTGAGAGTTGGCGCATCCTCACCTAAAAAGTGCTTTACCGCAACGTACATAATATTGCCCTCGACAAAGTAATCCTTATCGATGTGAGCAGCAATGAAAATACATTTTCTTTTAATCTTATACAAAATTTTCAGTGCGGTTTCGTTGTCGATGTATGCCTTGAAAATCTCGCTGTTGTCTTTTAAATCAACCACCAAAGCACCGTTAGACGAGATTACATAACGGTAAAAGCCTTCGTTTTTTATCTTTTTCGGCAGGCAGGTTATGTTTCTGCCCGTTGTCGGTACAACGATAATACCATTGTCTGCCGCTTTTTTTAGTGCGTTCAGGGTATTGTCGGACATCTCACCCTTTGAATTAAGACAAGTGCCGTCCATATCAACTGCAAGTAGTTTAATCATAATTATTTCCTCTTTGTCTTTTTATTTAAGTTTCTTGCCGTCCGAAAACGCTTTGCCCACAATCTCACCGAGAGTACGGTAGGTGTGGTGAATAGGGTCGTATGTGATAGGCATAAACTTTTGAAGGTCAACCTTGCCGTTTTCATCGAGAATACTCTCGTCAGCCGAGACGTTCACAATTTCACCCACAAGACGGCAGGTGCTTTTGTCGTAGCTTATGAGCTTACATTCGAGCGTCAAAGCAAGCTCGGCAAAGAGTGGGGCATCAACAAAGCCCGATTTTTCTGCTGTCCAACCGCATTTTGCAATTTTATCCTTTTCTTTATTGCCTGACACGATACCCACATAGTCTGCCTCGGTGGCATTGTTTTTATCTGCGATACTGACAGTAAAAGCACCCGTTTTGAGTACATTTTCTGCAGTTTTATGCTCGTCGCTTACACAAATGGAAATCTCTGTTTCCTCGCTGATGCCACCCCAGGCAGCATTCATAGCGTTAGGCACACCGTTTTCGTCGTATGTGCCGATGATAAGCACGGGCATAGGATAAAGTATTGCTTTTGGTCCAAAATTCTTTCTCATTTTTATTACCTACCTTTGATAGATTTATGTGTTTCGTACTTTATAAAAATTTTTCAAGTTCGTGTAAACTACCTATAACTTTGTATCCTTTTCCGATAGATTTAAGTTTGTTGATTATGCAAGTCTTTTTATCTCTGCAAAGTAAAAAAGTGTTTATGCCAACATGCACACTACCCAAACAGTTTTTGATACTATCATCAACAAATATAGCTTCACAAGGCTCAACATTTAGCTCTTGTAATGCAGTAAGATACATTTCTTCATTAGGCTTTGAAGTGCCCAAAATAGCTGATATTACAATTGAGCTGAAATATTTGGTAAGTTTATTCTTATCATACACATCTAAAAGTGATGGCCAAGCATCTGATACAATAGCCAATTTGTATTTTTCGTAAAACTTTGGTATTACTTGCAAAGCATCATCATAAAAAACATATTTTTCAGCATTAAAAACTAAATCGTGAGCGATTGCTTTTATTGCTTCTTCGCCTAAGTTAAGCTGTGGTAAGTGCGATGAAAAAATCTCATAAAACTTTATAAAGTGGGTGTATTCCTCATCTTTATTTTTAATCAGTTTTTGAGAAACTATATACTCATCAGCCTTTTGAAAAGCGATAGTGATGTCTTTTGTATCAATTTTGTCAAACTTCTCTTTGTCAACAAACTTCCAAAAGTTTGGTGTTATAAACCAATGACCTGAGGTCGGTTTGTTAAGAACTCGTCCGGAATCAAAAAGAATTGCTTTGATATTATGCAAAAAAATCATCTCCTTATCTCACTCATCCAAAAGATATCTGTACATTCTTTCGGGGTTTTCTAAAAAGTCCTTTGTAACACGGTAGTGCTCTGTGTCCTTGTAATTTACGCTCTCTATTCCATTTTCGGAAAGCTCTAAAATTTCTGCACCGGGGTATGTCATCAGAATAGGAGAGTGGGTCGAAATAATAAACTGTGAGTTGTTTTTAACAAGTCTGTCGATTTCAACGAGCAAAGCCATAAGGCGCATTGGTGAAAGTGCTGCCTCAGGCTCGTCGAGAATGTAAAAGCCGTTTCCTGAAAAACGGTTGTGAATGAGTGCAAAAAAGCTCTCGCCGTGCGACATTTCGTGAAGTGATGTGCCACCGTAGCTGTTGATAACGGGTGGGGCGAGATGTGTCGGGTGCTCGTCCATAACATCGATATTCGTTGCCACATTATAAAAGCTTTCGGCTCTGAGAAAGTAGCCGTCCTTTGGACTGCCGTTTTTGCCGAGCCTTATACAGTCGCAAAGCTCAGAGTGGGTCTTGCGTGTGTGAAAATTGAAATTTCTTGAGCCACCCTCTGCGTTAAAGCCGAAGCTTACGGCTATCGCTTCAAGTAGGGTCGATTTTCCCGTACCGTTTTCACCGACAAAAATCGTTACAGGTCTTTTGAGTGTGATTTGTCTGTTCCTTTTTAAGAAATTCACAACGGGCAAAGCGCCAAGATAAGAGCTATCATCAGGCTCTTTGAAAAGCACAATATCTTTTACATAATTTGCCATATCTTACCTCCGTTAGCTTTGCAGTGATACCAAATTATCCTCGGCACTTCCTACTTCCTACTTTCTACTAATTGTACCACGAATGAAAAAACTTTACAATGATATATTAAAAATAATACTGCATTCGCATTTTGAGTTGCATTTCTCGGGTTTTTGCTGTAAAATAAAAGAGTAGCGAAGTTTTTTAAAAATGACATCAAATATAAAAGGAACCACCTTATGAAAAAACAAAACGCAGTTCAAAAAATTACTCTATCAGCTGTATTTATGGCGCTGTCTTACGTCTTGCCGTTTCTCACCGGGCAAATTCCTGAAATCGGCTCGATGCTTTGCCCCATGCACATACCCGTCATACTTTGCGGCTTTGTCTGCGGTGCACCCTGGGCAGTGCTTATCGGCTTTATCGTACCGCTTCTTCGCTCGGTAACGTTGGGTGTACCCGTCTTATTTCCTAATGCAGTTTCGATGGCTTTTGAAATTGCAGCTTATGGCTTTGTGGTGGGTATTTTATATCGTATTTTTCCCAAAAAGACACCTTACATATACTTTTCGCTCATCATTTCAATGGTAATCGGACGTTTGGTATGGGGTGCTGTTCAGCTTTTGTGTGTCGGACTCAACACGGAAAAATTTCCTTTTTCAGCTTTTTGGGCAGGGGCAGTTGTTAATGCTTTACCGGGAATTATAATTCAAATTGTACTAATACCGATACTTGTTGTAGCTTTAGAAAAGCTGAAGCCGGCAGTAAGAAGGAATTGATATTGCAAACTTGTACTTTTGCTGCGGAATGAAACATAATCGCAGGATAAAATAATTAGGTGAAAACGAAGTGAAATTATGCCTTGAAAAGGTGTTTTCAATAATTCAAAAGGAGAATTGATATGTTAAACTACAAAATTGAAGGCGGCAGTATGCCTGTTGTTATTTGCTATCCCGAAGCGGGGCAAAGTCTTTACACACAAAGAGGCTCTATGAGCTGGATGAGTCCTAATATGAAAATGCAAACAAATGCAGGAGGCTTTAAAAAGGCTTTGGGCAGATTGTTTTCGGGTGAGTCGATATTCTTAAACGAATACACTCCTCAAGGCGGCAGTGGTGTTATAGCCTTTGCGTCAAGCTTTCCCGGCTCAATTGTACCTTTTAATATTACTCCGGGGAACGGTATAATAATTCAAAAGTCTGCTTTCCTTGCAATGGAAAAAGGTGTTGATATATCAATTTATTTGCAAAAAAGATTCAGCACGGGCTTTGTCGGCGGCGAAGGCTTTATAATGCAAAGGGTAACAGGAAACGGTCTTATTTTTATGGAAATAGACGGCTACTGTAAGGAATATACACTGGCAGCGGGGCAGAGTATAATTATTGATACCGGTTATCTTGCGGCGATGAGTGAGAGCTGCAGTATGGATATTCAAACGATAAAGGGCGTTAAAAATATGTTCTTCGGTGGCGAGGGCTTCTTTAATACCAAAGTAACAGGCCCGGGTAAGGTTTATATCCAAACTATGCCTGCTATAAAAATGGCAGAATCGCTGTCGCCGTACCTTATGTCGCATACGGCTGACAACGGCGGAATAAAGATAAATTTTGACAATAATTAAAGCATAAGCAGATATCTTTAGGTGAGACACTCTAAAAATATCTGCTTTTTAAAAATCGACCGCAAATCAGGACGTAGCCGTTAATAAATTGTATCAGCGAATAAAATCCGTTGGTTGCCAGGGCTCTTTTTCGGGTATGCCGTATTTTTCTTTGCCGAGTGCGATGCTTTTAACGAGGAAAGACATATTTTCTGCAAGAAAGCGCATAGTTTGCAAGCCTTCAGCGTCCTCAAGGGCATCTCCCTTTTTTCTGCCGTGTACGCTGTTCCAATATTGACTTGAAGCAACGGGCATACCTGATATGGTGAAATATTTGTTAAGTCCGTCAAATGTGGAGGATGCACCACCACGACGTGCAACCGCAACAGCCGCACCGACTTTCATACTTTTATTGAAATTTGTGCTGAAAAACAATCGGTCGAGAAGTGAGGTGAGTGTACCGTTTGCACTTGCATAGTAAACGGGTGAGCCTATAAGCAAGCCGTCGCATTCCTCAAATTTTTCTGCAAGCTCGTTTACGATATCGTTAAAGGCGCACTTTCCCGTTTCTGCACATTTCCCGCAATCGATACAGCCACGAATATCTCTTGTACCGATTTGGAAGGTTTCGGTTTCAATACCGTTTTTGTGAAAGATTTTTTCCATTTCAGAAAGAGCGACAGAAGTGTTACCGTTTGCTCTGGGACTTCCGTTTATGATAAAAATTTTCATAAGAAAAATCTCCTTTGACTCGTGATTTTAAGATTATTCACCCTCGTACATCATATAATAGTTATGTATTTTCTCGCTTTCAAAGTATACATACTTAATTGTTTTAAAGCCGAGCTTTTCATAAAATTTAACATTGTCGGGGTTTTGAGCTTCAAGTCCGAGCTTATAGCCTTGAGGCACTAAATCTTCGATGCCTTGTTTTATAAGCTTTGTCGCAACACCCTTGCCTTGGTGCTTCACGTCAACAAAAACAGGGGAGATGATAAGTGTATTTTCGGGGAAAACCTTTTCGTCAAGATGACTGTATGCCTTGAGTGTTTTAAAAGTGGAAACAAAATAAAGGGCAAGAAATATCCAGTTCGGGCAAAGCAGAAAATCGAACATAGTATACGGGTTATGTGCATCTCTCCAAATACAGATACCGCGCTTTTCTTCGTCGATATAGATTATATCCTCTCTGTTTGAGGTTGAAAGTCTTTCCAGCATAAAGTGGTAGACATAGCGAAGCCTTATCCTTTCATTTTTAGTGGCGTATGCGTGAACGGGGTCGTGAAGATAGCTTTCTGCT
>CAZNQI010000056.1:0-9488 GCA_964575375.1 uncultured Faecalibacterium sp. | reverse complement strand
GAAGCAAGACACGGCAAGGCATTTGAAGGTCTTCTTAACAGATATTTTGGTTGATAAAAGGATATATTAGCATGAAAGAATGTAAAATTTTATATTTTGATGACAACCATGGTCTTAATCAAAGAGTTACCCAAGGATCTGGATATGTATCATGTGAAGAATTTATAGATGCTGAAAGTATTATAAATAAATACATCAACAATGGTTTTTCTGTAAAAAACATTTCTGCCGCATCCGACCGGTACCCTCCATCTATAGTAGTATATTTGGAGAGAACTACTTAAGCAAGACACGGTAAAGCATTCGAAGGTCTGCTTAACAGATATTTCGGTTAATCGTTAACCCAAAGTAAAATTAACACAAAGGGGGATACGGTTTTCGTGTCCCCTGCTTTTATAAAGGTGAAAAATCCGACAATACTGATTATGAGGTGATACCAATGAAAAAATATGTTTGTCCTTGTGGCTATGAATATGACCCTGCTGTGGGCGACCCGGAGGGTGGCGTAGCACCCGGCACAGCTTGGGAAGATTTACCCGAAGATTGGGTATGCCCTGTGTGCGGTCTTGGCAAGGATATGTTCGAGGAAGAATAATCAAACACAAAATGAGAAACCGAACGAGCTATAAAACGTTCGGTTTCTTTTGTTGTAATTGATATCGTTTTTCTCGGACGCGGGGAAGTGGCTGCAGAGGGCAACCGACTATGCCGCCGAGGTGGGGCGTGTTAAGACGGAGAAGTGTCCTCTGTCTTCTTTTGATGTGCTGTTTGTTCTTATGAAAAGTAAAGGCTGTTGCACTTTCACACAACAGCCCATTTTTTATCTTTTTAAATTTAAAACAGTGGAATAAGCTGAGCAGCCCATCTGTTGATTCCGTCGTAAAGAGCATCTGACTCTACGCCAAGAAGTTCAAGAACATAGCAGAGAAGGGATGCTGTCTTTTCAATAATTTGAAAAATGTTTACAGGTAATGTCATTGTAGATTTCCTCCTTATAAGATTTTAAGATTATTCATTATTTAAGACATTTGTTGCTTCGTCGTCTGCTGCTACAAATTCAGGGTTGTCAAGAGTTACGAAACCGAGAGCTATCATAAGTTCAACAATTAATGCTACGATTCTGTCCATAAGATTGATGAAAATTTCCATTACATATACCTCCTAATAAAATTAAATTTGAATCTTTTCAAATTACAACTGTATTATATACTATGAAAACTAATTTGTCAATAACTTGTTAACAATTAGTTTAAAAAAATACATTATTTATTGGGCGAACACAATGGTTAAGCTCAATAAATAATTCAAGGGACTGCCTACTAAGCATAGACCAAAAAGCAGATGCGTTTCAGCTTAATTTTTTACTGAAATACATCTGCTGCATTTATTATATGGAATTTTTTGTTGCATAAAAATAATTTTTGCTTTTTTAGGCGCTTTTTAAACATACGCCTTCGGGGGTGAAGAAAACGACTTCTGCATCTTAGTGGGCAGCCCCTTTTTATGTATTTTATTGTTTTAGAAGATAAGCTATAAGCTCGTCAGCGGTGTTTACATCCTTAAACATATCACTTTTAGCTATTGTATTCAAAGTGCTGGCAGCCAGTTTGTTTCCTTTGTTGTATGCCAATATAAGATTGAGTATACCGGTTGATATTTTATCTGTATCGTTGACTTTAACACCCTCTATATACATAAGGCTACCGTATACAGCTGCAGCATCAACGTTGTTTTTGTCTGTGTCGATACTTAATTTGTAATACTCTAATGCTTTGTCTGTATCTTGCACGGCGCCGTTTGTACCCTTATAGTAGTAGTCGCCCATAAGCATATAGGCTTTAGATTTCATTACAGGGTCATCAATATAATCAACAGCAGTTAAAAGCTTGCCGATAGTAAGCTCATCGTCTGAAGAGCTTTGAGTATTGCTGGGAGGTGGAGCTGTCGGTTGCGTAGTGGGTTGTGGTGTAGTTGCATTTGCGCTTGTGATAAAATCGCTGTTTGGGTTTTTCTTCTTTTTAAAGAACATAGGTCTTTCCTCCTAAAAAATGATGCAATGTTATGGTAACACGTTTTTTGCTTTTTTGTCAATTGTAGTAATGACTAAAATTTTAGAGAAATTTTCTATAATATTACATATTGACAAAAAAATCTCATCCTCTCTAAATAAAAACTTTCAAAGGGGATGTGATTTTTATGCTTACTTTTTAAAAATTTTATATGCGGCAAAGCCTAATGCACCAACTACTGCAGCTCGCTTTGCGAAGGTAAGGACTGCATCAACGCTTGTGGGCATTGTCTTATAAATAAATTCCTTAAACGGCTTTGCGGGCTTGTCGGAGCAAAGCTCACCCATTGTAACTGTGTAGGTTTCGTAGCCTCTTACATCGTTTTCGTCGAAAACAAATACCCTGACACCTCTTTTGTCGCCCGGACCGTAAGTGTTGTAGCCTGCGCCTTGGGTGTAGCCGAGATCGATACCGTCTTTGTTTAAATAGTAGCTGTTATTGTGGTCGTGTCCTACGAAAACTGCGAAGATATCGCCTTTTTCCTTTATAGCTTCAAACTGACCGTTGTTGATTACGGGAGTTGCAGGAGATTCGCCCATAAAGCTACCCTTTGGTGCGTTATCGGGTAAACGATAGAATTGATTTTTTCTGTTTTTGTATGCCTCAACTGCACCCTTTGCAAACGGTGAGCAACGCTTTATAACATCATAATACTCAGGCAGGGGGATATGCTGGAAAAGAATCGAGGGAAGATAATCGCCGTTTTCATCTTTAATGGCATCTCTTGTCTTTTTGTACCATTCAATTTGCTCTTTTTTAACAGGCGAGTATGCGCCGTCCTTTTCTTTTTTGTTTGAATCAATAAGATAAACACCGAGAATATCTTTTGTACCGTCGCTGTTTTTGATTTTAAGAACATAAGTACCACAGTCGCTCTCGCTTGCAACGTCCTTATAAACAAAGGTACTGAATTGCTTATACATTTCGATTTGTTCTTGTTTTGAAACCTTGCAATCATCGTCGTGGTTACCGAAGGTCATACAAAACGGTGTGCCGCTTTCTTCGATAGGTGCTATGAACGAAGAAATACAGCTATGAACCTTGCTTTTTGCGTCTTTTCTGTAGCAAGCACTGTAGCCCTGCACTTGGTCGCCTGTCAGTACAATAAGATCGGGCTTTTCTCTTTCAATTGCGAGCGTTATGAGCTTTATTGTATCGGGGTTTACAACAGCGTCTTCCTGTATATCTGCAATTTGCATTATTTTAAATTTTGAATTTTTGAATTTTAATGTGAAGTCCATCGAATGCCTCCTATAGCCATTTGCATAATATTATACTCTTTTGTTATGTATCGGTCAAGCACCCCGTAACGCACAAATTTTTGTTTCATATAATAAATTGAAACAACTTTTAAGGGGGTATATTGCTTTGACGTATGTATATATAAAATTTGAAACACAAACTTTAGGCGAAAAAGCGAAAAATATTTTGGCAAAGCACGGTATAAAATCAAAACTGAAGCGAAACCCTAATCCGAATCATAGGCAAGGGTGCAATTTTGGTTTGTTGAGGGTGATGTGTTACGCAGCTTCGATATAATAAACAAAAACGGTATACACAATTTAGGTGTGGAAAGCTACCGTGAGCGATTATGATATATCTTGATAATGCGGCAACAACCTTTCCGAAGCCGTCGTGCGTTGTTAATTCTATGATTTATGCACAAAGAACAGTGGGAGCTAATGCGGGAAGAGGCGGGCACGCAAAAAGTGTAGAAGCCGGAGAAATTGTCTTTTCTGCAAGAGATAAGCTCGGGAGAATGTTTTCCTGCGATAGTGAGAATGTCATATTTACCTTAAATTGCACAATGTCTCTCAATATGGCAATTAAAGGTGTACTTAAATCAGGAGATCATGTGATAATATCGTCGCTTGAACATAACTCTGTTGCAAGACCGATACACAAATTGAAAGAAAAGGGTGTGTCGTACAGTGTCTTCAGGGTTTATGCATCTGATGATGAAAAGACGCTTGAAAATTTAAAATCGCTGTACAGGAAAAATACAAAGGCTGTTGTATGCACGGCAGTATCTAATGTTTTCGGTACGGTTTTGCCTATTCAAAAGATAGGTGAATTTTGCAAAGAAAAAGGAATACTTTTTATATTGGATGCAGCGCAGGCGGCAGGCTCTTTAGAATTAGATATGGAAAAAATGCATATAGATATATTGTGTGTTCCGGGTCATAAAGGACTTCTCGGTCCAATGGGTACGGGAGTACTGCTTTTTAAAAACAACATAAATGCAGACACACTTATTGAGGGCGGCACGGGCAGCTTTTCAATGGAAATTGAACAACCTGTTGCTTTCCCGGATAGGTTTGAAAGCGGCACGGTCAACCTTCCGGGAATTGCAGGGCTTTCTGCAGGCGTCAGCTTTATTGAAAAAGTAGGTATAAGGGCTATTGAACAAAAGGAAGCCTACCTCATTGAAGCTTTAAAGGAAGATTTGTCGGTTATTGAAAATGTAATAATATACAGCGATATGCACACAAAAACAGGCTCTAATCTGTTGTCGTTCAACATTTCGGGAGTCCACAGTGAACGACTTTCTATGGCTCTTGACGAAAAAGGAATTGCTCTCAGGGGAGGATACCACTGCGCATACTTGGCTCATAAAAATCACGGTACTGAAAACTCGGGAGCAGTAAGAGCAAGTGTGGGATATTTTAATTGTAAAAATGATATAAAAAATTTGGTATTTTGGCTCAATAAATTTGCAAAAGAGAGAAATTTATGATATACTGTTATAAATAATAAAATGTAACTTGTTAAATTAAAGTATGAAGAAAGGAAGCGGCGAATTTTTTCGTTGCGCGGAGTGCATTATGTCGGGGTATATACAATCGCTCTATGATAGTGTTATGAAGCTCATTTTATCTATAGAGTGGTATGATTTGGTTGATATTGCAGTGGTTGCATTTGCTTTTTACTATTGCATAAAGCTTGTAAGACAAACAAGAGCTTTTCACCTTTTTAAAGGTATCGTTTTTTTGGGAGTAGCTTATGTTATAGTGTCTGCACTTAATATGAGTGCGGCAAGCTATCTTTTCAGCCATTTGTTCGGCGATATCGTTATTGTTATGATTTTACTGTTCCAGCCGGAGATACGCCATGTTATAGAATCATTCGGCAGAGGCGACTTCAGAAAGCTTGCTCTTTTTTGGAACAGAGGCTCGGACTACAGCAGCGACGAAATGAGAAGCTCAGCTTCAAATCTGTCGAAAGCTATTGCAAATATGAGCGACAAGAAAATCGGTGCTTTGATTGTGCTTGAAGGTCAAAGCTATCTCAGTGATATAATTAATACAGGCTCTGCTGTTGATGCCGCTATTACAACAACTGTTGTTGAAAACATCTTCTTCCCGAAAGCACCTCTTCACGACGGAGCAGTTATTATAAGAGACAACAGAATACATGCCGCAGGTTGTATTTTGCCTTTAACACAATCGGAAATCAGCAAGGAGCTTGGTACAAGACACAGAGCAGCTCTCGGAATGAGCGAAAACAGCGATGCTTTGGTGCTTGTTGTTTCCGAAGAGACGGGCTATATTTCAGTTGCTAAAGACGGTAAGCTTACAAGAAACTTGACTTTAGGCGAATTACTTGAAATTATAACAGACTTTCTTGTTACCGAAGATGACGAGAAAAAAGACAGAAAGCGCCGGAGGAAAAAATAATGGGTAAGAGAAAAAAAGGTTTTTTTGAAGGACTTTTATATAACAACAAATTTCTTATGCTTCTTTCAGTTGTTGTTGCAATTTCTATTTGGGCAACGGTTAAAATAAATTACAGCGAAGAAGTTACAAGAAGCTTCAGTGATGTTCAAATAACGGTTAATAATACAGACTCTCAAGGTGAATACGAAATGTTTGCCGATGAGGACGACCTTATGGTGTCCGTTGATGTAACGGGTAAAGCGTATAATGTTAATCAGTATGCACTTACCAAGGATGACATTGTGGTAGAAGCTACCAGCTCGTATATAGATTCAGCAGGCTATAAGGTGCTTACACTTTCTGCAAAGGTTGTAGATACTGTATCGGGAGTTAAGGTTTCAAAAATTACACCGTCTACAATTACGGTTTATTTTGACAGAAAGACAACGGGCACCTTCAATGTTGAAGCCAAGCTTGAAAATGATCTTGAAAGTATCGTTGAGGGTGAGCTTACTGTGGGTCAACCGGTTCCGTCTGTTAATACAATCGAAGTAACGGGACCTACAACTATACTTAATAAGCTCACTAAGGTATATTTCACTGCAAAAATAGACGAAGACGATTTACCGCTTACAAAAACCAAAGAGCTTGAGGCAACCATTTCGTATCAGCTTGAAAGACCGAGTGAGGGCAGATTCCTCACCTGCGAGAGTATAAATGAGGAGTCGAACCCTGCAACAGTAACGGTTCCTGTTTTTATAACAAGAGAAGCGACAAATGCAGTTAAATTTGTCAATCAACCGGCAGCCTTTGTTGAAAACGAGCCAAATGTCATAATCTCTCCGAAGAAAACAAAGATTCTTCAAAACTCAAAGGACGATGAAATTCTTGAAACTCTTTATGTTGGTACTATAGATTTCAGCCAGGTTACAAACAAGAAAAACGTCTTTGAATTTGCAGTTGATGAGCAGCTTGGTGTCAGCATTGTTGATAAGACCTTGGAAAAGTTTACTGTTACCTTGGATATGTCTAATATGAGCGATATGACTCTTTCCCAGACACCCGGTAAGGTAGTTTTACTCAATCAAGATGATAATTATATCTATAGCATTGATTATGAAATGAGTGAGCTGGACTCTATCGAAATTATCGGACCTAAAGAAAGCCTTGAAAAGATAAGTGCAGAAGATTTGCAAATTGAAATCAATGTTTCGGGTATGAATCTTGTAAGAGCTTCCAACCAAATAGTTGAGGTTTCCAATATTTCAATACAATCTCAAGAGGTTGACGATTGCTGGGTATATGGTAAATATAAGGTTGCAATTACCATTACGCCGAAATAAAAACTAATTGAATAAGGGGCTGCCGACTAAGTGCAGTCCCTTTTATTGTAAAATTTTTTGCTAATAACTATTGACAAAGGAAAAAATAGGTATATAATATATTTTAGCACTCGGTGATATAGAGTGCTAAAAATTATCAAACTAAAGTTAGGAGTAATAATTATGCGTAAAAAACAGTTTAAAGCAGAATCAAAGAAACTGATGGATATGATGATTAACTCAATTTATACCCATAAAGACATATTTTTAAGAGAACTTATTTCCAATGCAAGTGATGCACTTGATAAGCGTTATTATTTTGCTCTTTCCGAGGGTCAAACCGGTATGGGCAGAGATGATTATAAAATCAAGCTTTATATTGATAAAGATGCAAGAACACTCACAATCAGCGATAACGGTTGCGGTATGACAGAAAGCGACCTTGAAAATAATCTCGGTGTTATTGCCAAGAGTGGCTCACTTGATTTTAAAAGCGAGCTTCAAAAGGATGCCGATGTTGAAATAATAGGTCAGTTTGGTGTTGGCTTTTATTCAGCATTTATGGTAAGTGATAATGTTGTGGTTATAACAAAGGCAATCGGTAGCGATGAAGCATTCAGGTGGGAGTCATCGGGTGTTGACGGTTATACAGTTTCACCTTGCGAAAAAGAGAGCTGCGGTACGGATATAATTCTTACAATTAAGCCAAACACAGAAAACGAAAATTACGACCAGTATCTCGACCAATACGCTGTAAGCGACATTGTTAAAAAATATTCAGACTACATTCGTTATCCTATTTTGCTTGATATGACAAGCACTGCACTCAAAGAGGGCAGCGAGGATGAATATGAGACTGTAATTGAAGAAACACAGCTCAACAGTATGGTGCCTCTTTGGAGAAAAAGCAAAAGCGAAATCAAGAGCGAGGAATATGATGAATTCTATAAATCAAAGTTTTTCGACTACGAAGCTCCTTTGAAGACTATCCACTCGAAAACCGAGGGTCAGGTGTCATACGATGCACTTTTATATATTCCGTCTCACGCACCGTATGATTTCTATTCAAAGGACTACGAAAAAGGTTTACAGCTTTATTCCAACGGCGTTTTGATTATGGATAAGTGCGGTGAGCTTTTACCGGACTACTTCAGCTTTGTTAAGGGACTTGTTGATTCTCCCGACCTTTCTCTCAATATTTCAAGAGAAACTTTGCAGCACGACCACATTTTAAAGGTTATTGCAAAAACGGTTGAAAAGAAGATAAAAGCAGAGCTTCAAAAGCTGCTGAACAGCGACAGAGAAGCCTACGAAAAATTCTTTAATGTGTTTGGTTTACAACTTAAGTACGGTGTATATTCCGATTACGGCGCACACAAGGATGTTCTCAAAGATTTACTTTTGTTCTATTCTTCTTGCGAAAAGAAGCTTGTAACCTTGGGCGAGTATGTTTCTCGTATGAGTGAAGAACAAAAGACTATTTACTACGCATCCGGTGAAACAATTGATAAAATTGATATGCTTCCTCAAAGCGATGCAGTTAAGAGCAAAGGCTATGAAATACTTTATCTCACGGATGATGTTGACGAATTCGCAATTCAAATGCTTATGACTTACAGTGAAAAGACATTTACTAACATCTGTGCAGGCAACCTTGATTTGGATAGTGAACAAGAAAAGGAAGATATCAATTCTGTTAACGATGAAACAGCTGAACTTCGCTCTTTCCTTAAAGAAAGTATCGGCGATGCTGTCAGCGAGGTTCGTTTTACAAATAAATTGGGCGAGCATCCTGTTTGTCTTACAACCGAGGGTATGCTTTCTCTTGAAATGGAAAAGGTGCTTTCTGCAATGCCGGGTGCTGCAGGCGCAAAGGCAACTGTTGTGCTTGAAATCAACAAAAACCACGCTGTTGCAGAAAAAATAAAAGAACTTTTCAGCAATGATGATAAAGAAAAATGTGCAAGCTACGCAAAGCTTCTTTATTGGCAAGGCTGTCTTATTGCAGGAAAAACAATAGACAACCCTACCGAATTTTCTAAACTTGTTTGCGAGCTTATGTAAAACAATTTGCTCGGCAAGGCGTTTTTGCTTTGCCGAGTTGTTTTAGTTAAATTTTTCTTGCCAAAAAACTGTATTTGTGGTAGAATACATTAATATGATTTTACACCAAAATATCAGAGGTGATTAAATGCACAAGAAAAAAGAAAATATAAGAAACTTTTCAATAATTGCACATATAGACCACGGCAAGTCAACCTTAGCGGACAGACTTTTGGAGCTTACCGACTCTGTTGCCAAAAGAGATATGTCTGCACAGATTCTTGATGATATGGATCTTGAAAGAGAAAGAGGTATAACTATCAAGGCTCACGCAGTAAAGCTCGACTATACAGCGAAAAACGGTGAGGTTTATGAGCTCAATCTCATTGACACTCCGG
>CAZNQI010000055.1:0-9801 GCA_964575375.1 uncultured Faecalibacterium sp. | reverse complement strand
ACTTAGACATCTCTATCCAATAATAAAAATGTAAACTTTTAGTTGAAACAAGGTAGTAGGGGCGACCTGTGGTCGCCTTTACTCGCCTTCGGTCTGCTCAGTACCTGCAGCCGTCTTCGGCAATGCCTCGAACATGATCGCCAGGGTGCCTTCCTCGTCGCACGGAAGCGCGGTAAACTCCGGCTCCAGCTTGCTTGTCGCATCGCGGGCGAATGCAACGGTGATACCGGCGGTGTTCGTGCCCACGAGTGCCAGATACAGATCGCCCAGCTCGGGATCGATCTGCTTAAAGATCACGATATAGCGCTTGCCGTCATCGTTCTGCAGGCCGCCGAGCTTGATAACGGTGTAATCGCCGTCCTTGACCACACGACCGGTCGAAGACAGCTTCGTCAGTGCATCGGGTGCCCAGGAGAACTGACCCCAGCGGATCTTGGCTTCTTCATCCAGCGTGATAATGCGCATCAACGAGCCATGATCGTCCGTCTCCTTGTGGACATTGGCGGTGTATGTAAAGGTTGCACCGCCCTTCGTCTCGCCGCTCTTGTTCTCGTCGGTCGCCAAAGCAACCAATTCAGCCGCGCTCGGCATCTTCTCCTGCGTGTATTCCACGATGTAGGCAATGCCCGAGCCAAGCGGCACCGATTTCTTTGTTCTTACCATATTTTTACCTCCGTTCAAAATATGTGAATTTGAAAGTTGTCATAAACAGGCGGACATCGGCAAGCCAGATTCGCATCTCGCTCTTCCAACTGTCAATATGCCCGTCCTCATAAGCCTGATCCAGTGCTTCGATCAAGCGGTCTCGTTCTTCGCGTCCGACCCATTCGGCGGGTTCGTACAGCTCAATAATTGTCTCGTGCTGCAATAGGCACAGACGCTCGTCCGAGCCATCCGCCTCGATCTGATCGCCGTAGACGGCAAAAACGCCCTCCGGCTGTTGCAGGAAGTAGGTTTCGGCGTGCGCAATACCGGCCGCCGTCAAAATCTTAGCTACCATTATTTTTTAACCACCGTATGTTTGTATTTTAGATTTACACCGTTGGCGTACTTCATCTGAATTTCGTATCCGGCATTTTCGAGTGCTGAAACAACATCTGCATGATATTGTTTTTCTTCAATCGCTACAGCGTTTCTCAGGAAGTGTGATCCACTGTAAGAGTGTGAGCTCCTGTGATATCCATGCTCAACCAAATGCGCAATCCGGCTATTGGGAGCACGAACATACCATAACCATGCGGGACGGTCATATATGGTGCGGATACGCATCATTGAAATACTTTCAAACAAGTGAGGACGATTTTCATCAAACCTACGCTTGAAAACGCTTCCGTTTTTGCTGCGCCTGCTACCGATGGGAGCGGTCTCTTTGGTTCTGTCAACCAGTCTGCGTGTGGCCTGACGTCCGGCTTCGGTAATAGCTGTATTAACTTCTTCGCCATAATCCTGCGTTAATGCGCTCATGCAGTGGTATAAATCAGCAAAGCCACTCGCTCTATCAAAAGTTCTACGGATCATTGTGCTGCTTCGGTTACTAACATCCACGGTAGCTCACCCCCAGCAGCCGCACATTTCTGTGCCGCTCCATATAATCGTCATAGTCAACGACCTTGTATATGCCGCCGCCATAAACGATGCGGTAATACTGCGTATTGAGCCGTATGTCTTTGATCTGCTCGCAGCATCTGACATCAAAGAACATCTGCAGCTGCGACTGCACGGCTCCGCCGTCAAGATGCTCCTTGCCGGAGGCTTTGTTCACACCGGCATGGAATTTCCCAACGCTGACCCACTGCTTACCCTCAAGCCTCTGCAGCTCAATGATATGATTCCTGTTCACAAGCTCCTCCTTTTGTTGGTGTCCAACTTGGACACCAACTGTTTCCAAAAAGGCAACAGTTGCTCACAGCCTCGGCTCTTCCGATTCTGCCACGGCATCGAGCTTAAGCTGATTGATGAGCTGTCTTGTCCCCACGGTGACCGCTGCGGTAGAGCCGTTCTCGTACCATTCCAACGTCAGGGAGAAGGCGACAAGCAGATATTCTTCATCGCTTGTGTCCTCTTTGATGCCGGCTTTGTCGAGATACTTGACCGCCGCCTTGTACAGCCATTGAAGCAGCGCATCATCGTCGTCATAGTCAACTCGGCAATGCGCCTTGAGCAGCGTTAACAGCTCGGCATCCATCATGCCTGCGGCAGACCGCACTTAACCATAGCCGTGTCATCGATCTGCTGGCAATCCATGGAGCACATCACACGCACTTCATAGCCGCCGTTTTCCCAAGCCTCGCCGCCGACGTTGGTCACGTCCATACGTATGCCCTTGCGAACGAAGAGACTGACGAAGGAGGCCAGATGACCAATATACAGCGGACTGTAGTTCACACCGTCACCGGCAATGTCTTCGATCACATCGTTGTCACCGTAGACCACGGGACGACCCTTAAGACGGTCAAAGTCACCGGAAATATCAGGCTTGATGTACGGACGACCGAACTCATCAGACAGGTTATCCAGCTCATCATAGCCGTTCTGATTGGTCAGGATGATCGCCTGCTTGCTGACCGCACTGCGCAGATCCTTGTTCAGAACACCCTTGATTGCCTTGAGCTTTGCTTCGTCAGACTCACCGTCAAGCGCACCGAGCTCCAGCGCATTCAGGTGCTGCAGAATCAGGCTGTTCTTCGTTGCCACATACTTTGCGGCAAACCAGCGAGCCAGATACTCCATCAAAGCGTCGGTATCCTCCATCAGCTCGCCGGAGATTGCAATGCGGTCTGCATAGGTCTTACAGCTGAAGTCGATGCGCTTGAACTTCGGCGTATCACCGAGGGGAATCTTCGAGCCTTCGCCGACAGCGTTCATCGCATTGCGGGAAGCTGCCAGCTCCACGATACGCCAGCCGGTATGCGAGCCGACAGTTTCTACATGGGCGTACGCAGACAGGTCGGTCATGTCCTTTGCCAACTCGATCACACGGGTCTGAAAATCGGGCGGAGCAAGGAAGCCGCCGTCAGAGCCGACAGGAGTGCCGCCTCCGAGCGTCATAGCCTTGAGCAGGTCGGGATAGTTGTTCATGAGCACTTCAGTATTTTTTGAGCTGACGCCGTTTTTGATTGCAGCAAAGAGCTGCTTTTTATAGCCTTTGCTGCACAGAAGCTTCGTTAGCTGCGCACTGCTGTCGAGATCGTCTGCACCTTCGTCCTTGCCCGTACTCAGACCGGGCTTACCTTTGCCTTTACCGTCACCGGCAAAACGATTCTGCTCATCGAGCAGCTTTGAGATCTTCTCGATCTCGTTGTTCAGCTCTGCGACCTGCTTCATAGCTGCATCGTAGGCCGCACCGTCATTTGCGCCGATTGCGGTCTCTGCAGCAGTCAGATGCTGCTGTCTTTTCGCCTTGAGTTCCAACAGTTTTCTTTCCATAGTTATCCTCCAAATCTTAAATTTTCAAGGCGCAGCCGAGCCTTTGCCCGTTCTGCTTCCTCAACTGACATTTTCTTTTCCGTGCCCTCAGGTTTGTCATCCTGAGCGCAGCGAAGGATCTTAGCGGGGCTTTCGTTGCCCTCAGCGCCTTTTACCACACCTGCCATCGGCTGTGCCGGCACGGCAACGAACGAAAATTCATACGCATCGACCGCCTCTGACAGCTCGACATAGCAGATCTCGCCGTCATACTCACTGCCTCTGCGATGATCGCATGCACCGTAGCTTTCGCCGCAGATACTGCACGCCGCTCGTTTGATTGCACAACCGACAGAGACCTCTTTTAAGATTCCTCCGTCAATGGATGCGATGAGAGCCTCATTTTCCGGTGTTTTCAACAAGTAAGCCTTTGCCATCAGGCACGTTGCGTTTCCGCATCTTTCAACGCTTGTGTCATAGATGCGAGCCGTCTGCTCGTGCGCAGACCAGCGGTGATCGAACAAACCGGACTTGCCGATAAACAGCTTGCTCAGCTCCTGCAATGCGCTTACCGTGAAGCGCTCAAAGTCCCGATCCGGCTGATCGTCGCACAGACGGATCGAGAAGCTGTAAACCTCCTCGGCGGTCAATTCTCGTCTTGTAAACAAATTGATCTTCTCCAGATCGTCCTTTGTCGCTGTTTTTTCTACAAAAAGAAATGTCTTTGCGATAAACATTACAATTCCACCTTCTTGTCGGTATTTCTTGCCGAGGACAGTTCATCAAACCTGTCGAGCGGCACATAGTTCAGGCTTCCCAAACGGGTATCGCCGCCGGGCACGTCCTCTCGGTCTTCCAGCGCCATGATGTCGTTGACGGAATATGCACCGATCTCTCGCATCGTGCGGTAGAACGCCGCTCTGGATGCCGTATCGCCGCGCAGACGGCCCTCCAAGTTGTGCTTGATCCACAAGCCGTTTCGAAGCTCGCTGTCCGGCAGCAGCTTGTAGCTGTCCTCTTCCTCCATGGTCTTCAGGATCGCCAAGCCTCGCCCTTGGATAAATTCCAAAGAATTTTGCTCGTTGGAGCTGTAGCTCTGCTTTCCGGCCATGACCGCATGCAAGGGCACCATGAAGAATCTTGCAATATCGGCAATGCTGACCTCTTTGGAGGAAACGAAGCTCTCATCATAAGCGTCCAACTTGATTTCCTTATACTTCAAGTTGTTATCCAACACAGCCACACGCAGCGCATTTGTGCCCATGTGAGAATTTTCCCACGCACGGCGCACATTTTCCTTTTTGCTCAGGAATTTACCCTCCCGATTCGGATCGGGTACCTTGGAATCTCCGCTCAGATCGGCATCCGTTTCCAGCACGCCGCCGGGACGGGAATTGTTCTGGTAGACCGAGCTTTCATAGATGTCCGCTGACTCTGCTCTGCGGATCGTGCGAGCCGCATGCCGCAGCACGCTCTCACCGATGATCCCGTCAGCGCTGTCCAGCTTGTAATGCGTCACATCACAGCTTGGCAGGCGAAAGAGTTCACCGCTATTGGGATCGGTGTACAAATACCACAGCTTCCCATCGTCCGGCAGAACCTCCACATACCCCGGCAGGAGCGGCAATCGTTCGATCGGAAATCCGCTCGAAGGATCGCGGACGATGTAAGAATACGCATTGCCTTTTAGTACAAGGCATCTCGTCAGAAATCGGCTGAGGTCGCTCGGTGTCTGCGCCTCGTTCGGTCGCAGTCTCAGAAGATGCGACAGACGGTGATCTTCCACACGCTTTCTGGAATGGCGGTCATATACATAGATCGGGAGTGCCGCCACAAAGTCGCAGATGTACTGCACCGCACCGTATACGGCTGAGATCTTCATTGCACTCGTCTCGCTGACCGCACTGCCATCGCTGCCCGTCAGCCATCCGTTAGGATTGTCCAATGTCAAGATCTGCGGCTGCGGCAGTTGCACCCCGGCACGTCCCGCCGCTTTTCTAAAAATCATAACGCCACCTCACTCATTGATTTTGTGTCGCTCACTCGCTGTGGCCGCTGATCGCCCACCCGAGAGCGATCAACGCTGCGCCGGCAGCAATGATGCCGGCAGGCAGATAGATCAGACCGATTCCGATGCACACACCCACCGCACCGGCAACCGCTAAAATATCAGAAACAATTTCATTCTTTTTCATACGAGCCTCCATTATCATGTCATGAAGAGTCTTAAAACTACATTTCATAATCTTCCTCACCGGCGGCTTTGCTCAGATCTGCCTTTTCGTCTCTCAGCAGAGCCAGCGACAACGCATCGATCACCGCCGCCAAAGGGTCAATTCTCTGCGAATCGTCCTTGTGCTTCTTGGACAATCGAATGTCGCCGTAGTAATTTTCAAAAACCACCGCATTTTTAAGGCACCACATCAACAGCGGCGATTCCTCGAATACGAGTCTGCCCTGCATCAGCATTTCTCTGAATGTCTTTGCGGCAAAGGTCTGTCCGGCGCAAGTCTGACGAATCTCCACGCAGAAATCCTCATTGTGTCTGTCTGCATTGATCGCCAGTGCCAGATCGACCGCATTGTGTCCGTCATATCCGAGATTCACAAGCTCCAAGTTTCGTATCTGTTCTTGGCGGCAGATCCACTCGTATGCGAAGTTGTTATCCGTGACGGCACCGGGCGTGATGGTCACATAGCCGCCCTTCGCCCAGTCCGCATACGGAACACGGTCGGTGTGCTCGTGCCTTGTCACGCCCTCCTCGGGCATAAAGCCGTGCGCCGTGACAGCGATTCTGCCGTCCGGCAGAGGCGTCACCATCGCCGTACCCGTCAGATCGATACGTTTGGCAAGGTCAAAACCGGGCCATGACGGCAGACCCTTGACAAGCTGCGTAAAGGTCTCGGAATCGACCTGCAGCTTCTGCGCCATCTCTCGCTGCGGCTCGGTCAAGTAGCTTGCCACGCTCGATGTCTGCCACCTGCACAGGCGCCGAGAGAGAAATTTTCTTATTTTTTCGGCATCGCCGGAATTGTAAGCGGAATTGTACTCCGTTTCGATCTGCTGTAAGATCGTCCCGGCGTACTCGCTGCCGAAACGCAGCATGGGATTTGCCCAGCACCATTTGCTTTTATCGTGCGGATCGATGCCGTCGGGCACCTCCCGAATCATGACAAAGTACGCCTCATCCGCCAGCTCTCCGTCAAGGATCCTCTTTGCGTAGATCTCCTCACGGTGGGCGGGCGAATTGTCGGCATCATCGCCGGCGGTCATAATACAGTCAAGCAAGCTCTGATTTCGTTTGCCAAAAGAGCTGAAACCGAGATCATAGAACGCCGATGTCACATGTTCCTGATATTCATCGACACAGTAATAAGAGGGCGCAAGGCCGTTCTTGGTCTGCACGATCTTCGACAGCGCACGCATGTGTCCGCCTCTTTTCAGATGCACGATCGGATTGCTCTTTGGGATTTTGAGCCGCTTAGCATACGCAGGGGATATCTCTGCGATCATCTTCGCATCGTCCAAAACTCGCTTTGCCTGATCACGGTCAAATGCAACGCACTCGACCTCGGGCGAAAGCTCAAACACCGCCTTTTCCGGCTGGTATGGCGGATAACAGCAATCCGCTGACATATGATACAGACCCTTGACCGCGTTCTCCGTACTCTTGGCGGTGCCACGTCCTCGCTTGTTCAGGCTGCGATTAAACCGTCTAAAACCGGTATTCTTATGTACCCAGCCGTATAAGACACCGAGATCAAACTGCTGCCAGGGTTCGAGCTCGATCGGCTGCCCCTGCAACGGCCCTCGGCAGTGCCTTGCCAGGGCGAATGCCCGATAGATGCGGTCAGCTCTCGTGCAGTCAAAAACATACGGAAAATCTTCCGTCCCTTGCCGCTCCAAGTCATTCAGATGTCTTTGACAAGCCTTGATCTCATACGGGCAACACATCTCACGCAAACGCCCATAGACCACTTGCTTTGCATACACCGCCGCCGGATGATGTTTTCCATTCGGCCGATTCACAACGATGCACCCCCTATGTCATTCTGAGCGCAGCGAAGAATCTTAATCGCCAAAATAGACACCTGCCGGATCATCCATAGCGGCAGCCGCCGCCCGTTTCTGCGCCAGCCGCACTCGACTCTGAGGCGTAAAGCCGAGTTTGTCCGCATAAGTCATCAGATTCCGCTCCAGCGCCGCCACCTTATTGACCAAAGAATCCAGCTTATCCGTGGCCTCGGTACTGTTTTCGTCGGCGTCGCTTTTCAGCGCATCCTTCAGAAGCTTGTCGCAAAGCCGATTCAGTTTATCTCGCCTGACAAGCATCTGACAGTAAACCGCCAGCATTTCCCGATCCAGATCATCGATCAGAAGCACATTCTCGCACCGCTTGACGATGCTTTTCCAGTAAGTTGCCGCCGCTCCGCTCACACACTTCGGAGGCTTCAGATCCGCGCCGCCGGTCCGTTCCGGCATCACCGAGCTTTCCGCTTCCTGCCTTGCACGAATTTCTTCTTTGGTCAAATGCTTTGCCTGATTCTCGACCGTCTTCACCGCCGACGCCATTTCTCCACCTCCGGTTTTCAAACGTGATTTTTATAATTCTCACGATGTCCAACTTGGACACCGTAGCTTACCAACACAATTTCCGCACCAATCTCAACGACCTTTCCAACCTCTACCGTCCGGCCTGATCCTTGCCGCCCTAAAATCCCGATAGGGGAAATTTTCTCACAAACGAGGCAGGCCGCGGTATTTTCAAAGTCACCCCGAAACTTTTTCAGGGTGGGGGGCTTTCCGCCCGAAGGGCTGCGCAGGCACGCAAGGTGCCATGTGCACGCACGGCTGCGGATGCGCTCCGGTGCGGACGAAGGTTGACCGGCAAATCGGCCTTATTTTCTGCCTGTGTTTTGCGCCATTTCTGCTGCAGTCTTTCGGCTGTGACAAGAATGACACAGAGATTGCAGGTTACGAGGATCTACGAACAAGGCCCAGTTGCCACGGTGCGGCACAATGTGATCCACATCGGTGGCTCTGGTGCGGATATTTCGCCGAGCACAGTCTCGGCAGAAGGGCTCACGAAGAAGCTGTGTCGGCCTCAGCCGATCACGAAAGATCGGCAGACTGTACCAGCGATGCCATGCGACAGCTTCTTCGCTTCGCCGCAGGTGGTCCTTGGGCTTATGCTTAGGACAATAGCCGTCCCGCGTGAGTACGCGGCATCCGGCGTGCGCGCAAAGGCGCAGGCTTCTTTGAGCCACGGGCTATCACCTCCGGACAAACAAAAAAAACGCCTGAACCGTCACACCCTCATCAGGTAGATCGGCTCAGGCGCTATGGCTCAGGCTCTTTGGATCAATATTCACGATGGATTCCTGTTTGCATGTCTTACACCAAACAGCGATCTTTTTACCGCTCGTGTCCGGTAGCAATCGCAGCACCTTCTGTCTTTGGCAGATCGGGCACAGCAGGTATCCGTCCTTTGTTCTCATTTTACCACACTCTTTTTCGTTTTGCAAGACTTTTGCACCTCATTTCTTTTTGATTGCCAGAAAATAAACATTACCTCAAGTCAGAAATTAACGCGAGGCTATTTTCGGTTGTTTCAGGAGGCAGGATCGCCTCAATATAAGTAAATTCGCCATATCCGTTATTGCGAGTTTGTCTATCAATGATGAACGAACCCGGCGGCAGATCATCGATAGACAACGAACCTTCGACCCATCCGGAATACATATTCGGCTTTTTAAGACCGAGCGAGGCACGCCACATTCGTTCACCGACATAATGTCTCCCAAGCTCCCTCGGCTCTTTAGATAAATACCGCGCCCAGCCGTCATATCCCTTCGTGTAGATGTAATAAATATCTACATCGTCGCCATGCCGTTCCCATAATGGGCGAATCACACGAAGGTCATCGCCTGTGTTAGTGGTAATAAGATGATGATGCAATCTGCCTGAGCTGTGCCCCATCTCCGTAACGTAGAGATAGGGCAGCTCCGCTCCGGTAGATTTTCGCTCTGATCGAAACTTGCGGATAAACGCTTTTAGGTGTCGTTCCGCTTCCTTTCGCGTTTTAGGCAGGCAATCGTCTCTATACGTCAACGTGACGACAATGTCTGTCGATGCAAAGTTAGCAGCGATCACCGCCTTTAGTTTTTGCCAGCTATGTTTGAGATTCATCGTCTCCTGTGCGACGGACGATATCTGCGTTTTGGGCATTCTCGTCCGCCGTACATCGGGGTCAGTATTGAGGGAATACTGGATTGCTCTGATGTATTGTCCCGCCGTTACAACCTTTCGCCGCTGTTTTCGATTAGCCAGAGACATCACCTGCTTTCGGCGGCTCTATTCCGGCATCCTCATACTTTTTTAGCCGCTCTCTTAACT
>CAZNQI010000054.1:0-9880 GCA_964575375.1 uncultured Faecalibacterium sp. | reverse complement strand
CCACAGATGACACATCGGTTACGGTGGCCATTTTACCGCTACCGTCGCCGGGGTCAAGACCGTCGCATGTCTGCATATACCAGCCGAAATAGTGGTTGTATGCGAGAATATCTGTTATACCGTTAAGCTCTGAGGATGGACTGCACATTGTAAATTGAGCCTGAGTTGTGGGTCTTGATGGATCGAGGAGCTTTGCATAATCGTTAAGCTCTGTTATACCCTCAATAAGAGCTTTGTTTTCGCTTGTAATTGTAATTTCATTTTGTACACCCCAGGTAAAAATTGAAGCGTGGTGCATATTTTGCTTTATAAGCTCTTCAAGCTGTGTTAAAGCGTTCTCCTGTGCCTTCTTTTGGAATCTTGAAATAACGGGAATTTCTGCCCAAACAAGGAAGCCCATTTCGTCGCAAAGGTCATAGAAATCACCTGCTTGCTGATAGTGAGCAAGACGAAGTGAGTTTGCGCCCATACTCTTGATGATTTCAAGGTCTTCTCTGTGTTCGTTTATTGTAAGAGCGTTACCGATAGCCTCTCTGTCTTGGTGGCGGGAAACACCTTTTAATTTAATATACTCGCCGTTGAGGAAACAACCCTTATTATTGTCAAAGGTAATCTCTCTAAAGCCGAAGCGAAGCTGTTCCTCATCAATTACCTTGCCGGCATCTGTAATAGTTGCTTTAAGCGTGTAAAGATACGGGTTTTTCATACCGTTCCAAAGAATTGGATTTTCAACGTGAAGCTTTTGTCTGTCGCCTGCAGCAGCAACAACATTGCCGTCCTTATCAAGCACCTCGTACTTAACAGAAATACCTGAACGATAACCGCTGATTATTGCTTTTACAAGAACATCGCCGTTAATTTTCGGTGTAACATAAATACCCTTACTGCCAAAATCATCGAGTGAGAAATGAGTTTCCGGAACATCATAAATAAGGTTAACATCTCTGTAAAGTCCGCCGTAGAAGGTGAAGTCTGCAAAGCCGGGATACACTTCATTTGTTTCGCCGTTATCAACAGTTACTTCAAGGAAGTTCTTCGGTGAGGAGAGAAGATTTGTTATTTCAAAACGGAATGTGGAATAGCCGCCCTTATGTACACCTGCTGTTTTGCCGTTTACCTTAACAGTACAAATACTGTTTGCGCCCTTGAGTTCAAGGTATACCTTACCTTCGTACTTCGGCAAAATTCTTGTGTAGGTACAAGGACCTCTGTAGTATCCCTTTTCGTCCGCTGCGCCTTGACCGTCGATAGCATTCCATGTGTGTGGTACATTTACTGTTTCCTTTTCTCCTTGTTTGCAAAAGATCCAGTCGTTGTTGAGTGAAATTATCTTTTTCATATTTTATTCTCCTATTAAATAAATTTTTTATTCTTCGTTGATATAGCAAGCAACTATTTCGCCTATATACATTCTGTGGTAATCCTTACCGGGATAGCAGGTGCTGTCAATCGTACTGTCGATAAAGCCTTTAGGGTCAATATCCTGCACTGCTGATTTTTTACAAACAATAATGAGACGACTTTCTTTAAAAGTCATACTGTTTTCGATTTCCGCAGGTGTAAGACCTGTTTCTTTCGCCTTGTCGTAATCTCTGCCGGAATATTTACCGCAAAAGCCCAACGCTTTCTTGTACTCGGAAGAAAAGAAGCTTAATGTGAAATAATCCTCTCTCTCTGTGAACTCGTATGTGTATCTTTGAGGACGAATGAAAACAAAGCAAACATCCTTGTTCCAAAGCTCACCCATAGCGCCCCAAGAAGCTGTCATAGTATTGTAGCTTTCCTTGTTACCGGCTGTGATAAGACACCACGAATCGTCAAAAAGCGACACGGCGTTTTCTTTCAGAGACTTAATATCAATCTTTTTCAATAAATCACCTCATCTTATTCTATGATTTCATAAGCCATTGTATCAACCGTTACGAACAATATTTAATACTTGTTTTGCCGAATGAATCGCAAGTGCAAAAGCTCGATATTACGATGTGATATTTCGTGAAATCTATAGATATTAAATATACAAAATTAATTATAACACAAATTCAATAAGTTGTCTATCATTTAAAGAATAAAAAATATTTAAAATAGAAACACTAAAGATATATTTTTAAAGGAGAAGCAAAAAATGAATTTAGACGATGTGTTTTTACAGATTGCAAATGAAATGAAAATAAGTGTCGATGAAGTAAAAAAACAAATCGTTGCCTGTGTTTCACAATGCGGAAATTCAAACGATATTAATATCAGACATTTTTTAAGCAGCTTTACGGAAAACGGGGAATATGCTGCAGAGGATGTTGTCTTGCATATTGTGGGAATGGTGATGAAAAAGCTGCACAAATGAGCAGAAAAAGCGAAGAGAATTATAAGCATATTAAAGCAGCGGTTAATAATTATTGCAAAAGAGCATCATTAATCGCTGTTATCCACAGCTTTTAATTCTCTTTTTGAACCTTATCAAAAAAATACTTGCAAAAACTACGGATACATATTATAATTTATGTTGTAGAAAAAATTACGAATGGAGAAAATGTATGTCAGTTGAAATTTTTGTTAAAAAATACATAGCCCAAATTAAAGCTATGTCCCCAAAGTACGATGTTATCTATGAAGTATCGAAGGATGCTCCGATTACTTTTGAGGACAGCGAAAACGTTAAGCTTTCAATGGCAATAATTGCAGACACTCACCTTCCGAACAGAGAAAGTGCCGAGCGCAATCTCGCAAACACATTTGAGGATCTTTCAAATTCAAAAGAAAAATTCGATGCTTTTTTGATGGCAGGCGATATCGTTGACTACGGCACGAATAATGAATATAAGAGATTTTTCAGAGCGCTTGACAATCAAAGTGCCGTTTCCAACATTTTTGTTACAATGGGCAACCATGATGCACGCCTGTTTTTCAGAAAGAACGTGAAAATCGTTATGAAAAAGGCAGAGCAGTACCTCGGCATAAAGGCAAACGGCAAAAGCTATTATTCACACGATGTGAACGGCTACACCATTATTGTATTATGCACTGAAAAAAGAGTACTCGAAAAAGCTCATATTTCAAAAGAACAGATAGATTTTCTTGACAAAGAGCTTCAAAGAGGCACAAAGGACGGCAAGCCTGTTTTTGTTATGTGCCACCAGCCGTTTGCTGAAACTCACGGTCTGCCGGAGGTTTGGAAAACGGGCGATATGGGCGAGCAGAACGATGAAGTCAGAGCTGTTATGGAAAAGTACAAAAATGTCTTTTTCATTAACGGTCATCTTCACGGCGGTATTTTTGAAAAGATTGCAGAAACCATAAACGCAGAAAACGGCGTTTATTCGATAAGCATACCCGGCTACAGAAAGCCTAACAACTTCGGTATAACAGATTGCGGTGTCGGCTATTTCTGCGAGGTTTACGCTGATAAGGTCGTGTTCAGAGCAAGAAACTTCCTCAAGGGTGAATATGTTGAGGGAGACTACACCAGACTTGAATATCCTATTATTTAATAATACTCGTAAAATATAAACGGAGGAAAAAAATATGAAAAATTTTAAAAAAACTCTTTGCATTGCGTTGTCCTTGCTTATGATTTTTTCAACAACAGTATTTGCAGGTGCTGAAAACGAGGCTGTCCTGACCGCTTCGGAAGAAATCACCGGCTTTACAAGCGAAGATATGCTTAAAACAAAGGGTACAAAAATTGTAAACCAAAAAGGCGAAGAGGTACAGCTTAAGGGTGTTAATCTCGGCGGCTGGCTTATCTTTGAAGATTGGCTTTGTCCTTACGAGGAGGCAACCGACCATTACGACGTACTTGAAACTCTTATAGAGCGTTTCGGTCTTGAAAAGGCTTATGCGCTTATGGACGAATACTACAAGAACTGGATAACAGAGGCTGACCTTGATGATATTAAGGCTATGGGCTTCAACTGCGTTCGTGTACCTTTCTGGTATCGCAACTTCTACTATGACGATAAAGGTACAAAAATTCTTGACGAAAACGGCGAATGGGACTTCTCGATTCTCGAATGGGTGGTTGAAGAGTGTTCAAAGAGAGAGCTTTATGTTGTTCTCGATATGCACGGCGCACCCGGTTTCCAAAGCGATGCACCACACAACGGCAAAGGATACTCCTGTGGTCTTTACGAAGACACCGAGGAGGGTGAATTCTATCGTAAGCTTACAGACGAGCTTTGGTACGCCATTGCTTCAAAGTTTAACGGCAACCCTGCAGTTGCAATGTATGACCTTCTTAACGAGCCTATGTGCGATGTTGAGTGTGGCGAGATCACAAGAAGAATTAACAACGAAGCTATTTACACCCGTCTTTACAACACCGTTCGTTCTGCTGACAGTGAACACATTATCACTATGGAAGCTATTTGGACAGCACTTGCTCTTCCGCACGCTTTCGTTAAAGGCTGGAAAAATGTTGTATATCAAGTGCATTTCTACAACAACAGCGACTTTATCTTCACATTCTTCTGTCTTTTAACAAAGATTTACCACTTTGATGTACCTATGATGATGGGCGAATTTTACCCGCACAAGAGTACAACTTGGGAAAATTGCTTCAAGACAATGAACAATCTCAACTTCAGCTGGTTCCTTTGGACATACAAGGCAACAGGCCACGGTATGTGGAGCTCCGATTGGTGTCTCAGGGGTGCAAAGGACGGTTTCTGGAACGCAAAGATTGAAACCGGCTCATACGAGGATATCCTTAACGCTTGGAGTTCTGAAAGGCTCGGTACTGCAACAGGCTTCCAGGATACAGGCCACTACGAGAATGATGTTGCCGAATATCTTTAATATTTAAATTTTAAAACTGTCTGCCCGCTAAGATACAAAAGGTGTTTATACTCCGAGAGGGCAAAAAGACGTCTAAAAAACTAAAATTTCACATAACAAATAAAAGCAGATGTGTTACAGTAAAAAATTAAGCTGAAACACATCTGTTTTTGTTTTGCTTTTTGGTCTGCGCTTAATGGGCGGACCTATCTGTTTTTCTCATTAGTCAGTCATTTTGAATTTAAATTATCACCAATGCTTCTCTCCACACTCGCAATATTTCTTGCTCGGTTGCAGAATTCTGTAGAAAATGCTTCTGAACCACCAAGAAAGCTTGGTGAATATATTATTGCTGTGGCAATCACAATGGCAAGCATCGCTTTCCTTTGCCTCGCCCAAGCGTTGAGAGGAAAGCCAGGTTATTATTGATTCGGTTTCGCTTGTTTCTATTGTGGTACCCTTTGCTGTTTTTGTTTGCATACCGCAATCACTCGGCTGATTCAAAAGATCAAAAGCAACTGCACGATGAACACCGTGATGTCCCGCATCATAATAGTTGTATTTGCTAAAGGTTGTTATTCTGCAAAACGACGGGATGTTTGTGGCTTCCTTAAGCTTATTCCAAAACGGTTCTGCAAACATCACATAAGAGGCTGTTGTGTCCTTTGTGCAAGTAACAAGCCATACAGGTGTGTTTTTCAAGTTGTCAACCTGCGATTGCGTAACAGAATCAAACGGAGCCATAATTACTGCTGCAGCAAAGAAATCTGCGTTTTCGCTCGCCAAGGTAATTGCACCTGCACCACCCATACTCCAGCCACCGAGATATATTCTGCTTTTGTCAATACTGTCCTCATTTCTCGCTATAAAGTCATTTATAAGCTTCATAAGGTCGTCCTGACACGAGGAATTGTTCCAGGTTGTAGAATCACCACCCGGAGTTCTCGGCAAAATTATAAACGCACCGCCAACGTCGGAAAAACGAGATTGATACTCGGTGCTTGACCAATTATAAAAATCAGTAGCAGTCAGCTGTTCGCCCTCATACGAGCCGCTGTACTTTCCGTGAAGAAGAACGACTAACGGATACTTTGTATCATCCGTTTGCGATTTTACGGGTGAATAGTATCTGTAGTCAAGACCGTATTCATCTCCCTTTTGCCACTCAGCTACAAGAGCATCCTTACCGTCGTTTATGCTGACACCTTGAGCAAAGGACACAAAGCAACAAGAAATACTAAGGCACAATACAATTACACTTAATAAGGCAGAAATTATTTTTTTCAAAAAAATCACCCTCCAAAGCTGTTACACGTTAAAGATTTTATCTAAAATTTTATGCGCCGCCGCATCCTTTGTGAGCATAGGAAGCTCGGTCTCACCGTCTCTTGTTATAAGTGTGATAATATTTGTATCAACACCGAAGCCTGCACCGGAGGACGAAAGAGAATTAGCGCAAATCATATCGCAGTTCTTTTTAGTAAGCTTCTTTCTCGAGTTCTCAAGCACATTGTCCGTCTCCATAGAAAAGCCGCATATAAACTGACCCTCTTTTTTATGCTCACCGAGATATGCCAAAATATCCTTTGTTCTTTTAAGTGCGATTGCCATATCGCCGTCGCTCTTTTTAATCTTGCTGTCTGCAACCGATACGGGAGTATAATCTGCAACTGCTGCAGCCTTAATTATACAATCGTAATCAGCCATATTTTCCGTTACTGCTGTAAACATATCATCTGCTGACTTAACCCTTACCGTATTTACAAACATAGGGGCAGGTACGTCTGTATGCGCCGCAACGAGTGTTACATCTGCACCTCGAAGTGATGCCGCTTTGGCAATTGCTATTCCCATTTTACCGCTTGAGTGGTTTGTTATAAAGCGTACAGGGTCAATGCTTTCTCTTGTAGCGCCTGCAGTTACAAGTATTTTTTTACCCTTGAGGTCTTTCTCAAAGGCGATTTCTTTAATGATATACTGCAAAAGCACATCCTCGTCGGGCATTCTGCCGTCCCCGATATCACCGTTAGCGAGCATACCCTTGTCGGGCTCAATAATTTCGTAGCCGTACTTTTTAAGCCTTTCAATGTTATCCTGAACTATAGGGTTATGGAACATATTGTGGTTCATTGCAGGAGATACAATTTTCTTGCAAGGGCAAGCCATAACTGTTGTTGTAAGCATATCGTCTGCAATACCGTACGCTATCTTACCTATAACGTTCGCAGAAGCAGGAGCAATAAGCACAACGTCAGCCCTTTTAGCCAAGGCTACGTGTTCAACGCTGTATTGAAAATTTCTGTCGAAGGTATCAATAAGACACTTTTCACCCGTTATTGTTTCAAAGGTTATGGGGTTAATGAAATTAGTTGAATTTTCTGTCATCATAACTGTAACGCTTGCATGAAGCTTTTTGAGCATTCTTGCAAGATTAGCAATTTTATATGCCGCAATACTTCCCGAAACAGCAAGAACAACAGTTTTTCCTTTAAGCATAATATCATTCCTTCATTTTAAAAATAAAATTTTACCTATAAAGTATAGCATATATTTGGCAAAAAAGATATATACATCCCAAAAAAAATGTGCTATACTAAAATTGTATTGTATCTCTTTTGAGAATAATAACAAAACAGGAGGTCATTATTATGACGAAAAACACGCAAAAGGTAACACAGCTCGTTTTAATCGCATTGCTTACGGCAATAATGATTATTATGTCCACCACGCCCTTGGGCTACCTTAACATCGGCCCACTCGCAATCACGCTCAATGTAATACCTCTCGGTATTGCGGCAATTTCACTCGGCCCCGTAGGCGGTTTAGTCATGGGAGCGGTTTTCGGCATCACATCATTTCTTCAATGTATCGGTGTCGGAGGAGTAAGTGCAATGGGTGCTGTTCTTTTTGAAATAAGTCCCGTACTCGCATTTTTGCAGCGCTTTGTCCCCCGTGTGCTCGACGGTCTTATTATCGGCTTACTACATAAGGCTATGGTAAAAAAGTGGGGTAACAAAATACCTTGCTTTATTACAGGCTTTCTTGCCGCATTTCTAAACACTGTGCTTTTTATGGGTGCTTTGGTACTGCTTTTCGGCAAAACAGATTATGTGCAGGAGCTTATCGCAGGCAGAAATGTTATTGTATTCATCTGCGCCTTTGTTGGTATTAACGCAGTTTTTGAAATGCTTGCAAGCACACTTATAACAGGAGCAATAGGCTCGGCACTTTACAGAGCAAAAGCTATTAAATGAGGTGAATAAGCAATGGTTTTAGCAATAGATATCGGAAACACAAATATAGTTATCGGCTGCTTCGATGATGAAAAAATCATCTTCCGTGAAAGGCTTTCCACTAACCACACGGCAACCGTACTTGAATACGCCGTTACAATAAAAACGGCCTTTGAGATGCACGAGATAAAAAAAGAGAGCATACAAGGCTCGATAATATCATCTGTTGTACCTGCTGTTACAAGCACGGTTAAAATGGCAATTGAAAAATATCTCGGCATAACCTCGCTCGTTATCGGCCCGGGAATTAAGACGGGGCTGAGCATTATGATAGACAACCCGAGCCAGCTCGGCTCAGACCTTGTTGTAGATGCCGTTGCAGGTATCAGCGAATACCCTACCCCGCTTATTATAATTGATATGGGTACGGCTACCACTGTTTCGGTTATAAACAAGGACAAGCAGTACATCGGCGGTATGATTATCCCCGGCCTTGCCGTGTCTCACGATGCGCTTATCAGCAGAACCTCTCAGCTTTCAAAAATCGCATTTGAAAAGCCGAAAAAGCTTATCGGCAGCAATACGGTTGACTGCATAAAAAGCGGCCTGCTTTACGGTAACGCAGGCACCTTGGACGGTCTTATCGACAGAATAAACGATGAGCTGAAAGAAAAATGCACCGTTGTTGCAACAGGTGGTCTTTCGGTTGTAATCGCACCGCTTTGCAAAAATGAAATCATCATCGACGAGGATTTACTGCTCAAGGGTCTTATGAAAATTTATGAGAAGAATAAATAGACAAATGAAAAACGCCTGCCCATTAAGTGTATAAGTGAGGGCACGGCGCCCCCATTTTCTTCGCACTTCAGCTTTACCGTTTCGTCAGTCGTTTTGCATTTTGCATTTTATTATCAACCCTTTATTGATACGCAGCCTTATTTATTAACTGCTTCGAGTCTGTAAATCGGCTGACCGAGTGAAGCAAAACGGCTTTCGTATTCGGTTACAATGTTGCCCTCAAAGTCGCTGTTATGCAAATCGAGCGACACGTTTTTGATTAAATACCCACAGTGCGAAAACTCCTCTATTGAAAATTCAAAGAAGTGCATATTATCTGTCTTTTGGTGAATTTCGCCGTTCGGCACAAGAATTTTGCTGTATATTTGAAGAAAACTGCGATATGTAAGCCTGTGCTTTGCATATCTTGCCTTCGGAAACGGACAAGAGAAGTTAAGATAAATCATCTCAATGCTGTTTTCGGGAATGAAACGAGGCAAATACTCTGCCGAGGCACATAAAAAGCGTATATTTTTAAGACCTATGCTCTTTGCCTTTTCGCAAGCGAGTACTATAACATTTCTTTCCTTTTCGACGGCAATAAAGTTAATGTCGGGATATCTTTGTGCAAGCTCAAAAATAAACTGACCCTTACCGCAGCCGATTTCCATTTGCACGGGGTTATCGTTTGAAAAAATTTGAGCAAAATCAAAAAGCTCCTTTTTCTCAATAGCCTTATTGAAGTCTCTTTCCTCAAACGATGTTTCAATTATATATTCTTTAACTGCCTCAAGGCGAGAGTCGATATTTTTCTTTTTTCTCATTCTCATATTCTTATACCTGCCGAATTAATTTTTTCCTCAATAATATACCATAAATTTAACGAAAAAACAACACATTATATTTGACAAAAATCTCTTAAAATGATAAAGTATAATAAAGTGTATATCTTATTATAAAACACTCAACAATAAAGATGTACAGTTATTTTAAGGAGGAACTAAGCATGGAATTAAAAGGCTCTAAAACCGAACAAAATCTTCGCACCGCTTTTTCCGGTGAATCCGAAGCAAGAAACAAGTATACTTATTTTGCAT
>CAZNQI010000053.1:9296-9882 GCA_964575375.1 uncultured Faecalibacterium sp. | reverse complement strand
CGAGATTATCACGGCAGGTATAAAGTCTTTCGAGCGAGGACTTGCACTGCTCAATTGCATCAAAGCTGTAGTTTATAGGACTTCTGTATTGACAGGAAATCATAAGATAACGAATCGGCTCGTAGCCGTATTGATTTGCAACATCGCGAACCGTAAAAAAGTTGCCAAGAGACTTCGACATCTTAACCTTATCAACGGTGATAAAGCCGTTGTGCATCCAATAATTTGAGAATGTGGCACCGTTGCAGCATTCGCTTTGTGCTATTTCGTTTTCGTGGTGAGGGAATACAAGATCCTGACCGCCACAGTGAATATCGATAGTTTCACCAAGGAAGCGTCTTACCATTGCAGAGCATTCGATATGCCAGCCCGGTCTGCCGTGTCCCCAAGGTGATTCCCAATAAGGCTCACCCGGCTTTGCACTCTTCCAAAGAGCAAAGTCCATAGGTTCTCTCTTAACTTCGCCGACATTAATTCTTGCACCTGCTTCAAGGTCCTCAAGCGGCTGATGTGAAAGCTTACCGTACTCAGAGAACTTCTTTGTGCTGAAATACACATCTCCGTTAACCTCGTAAGCATAGCCTTT
>CAZNQI010000053.1:4121-9286 GCA_964575375.1 uncultured Faecalibacterium sp. | reverse complement strand
AGTTGATACGATATTTATAATCTCGTCGATATTTTCGGTAGCTTTCGGGTGATTTGTTGCTTCACGGATATTCATACCCTTAGCGTCAACCCAAAACTCCTCGATATACTTTTCGCTGATATCCTTAAATGTAACACCTTCTTCGTTTGCGCGACGGATAATTTTATCATCAATATCAGTGAAGTTCTGAACAAAATTAACCTTATTGCCACGATATTCAAGATAGCGACGCATTACATCAAAAACACAAAGAGGTCTTGCGTTACCGATATGAATAAAGTTGTAAACAGTGGGACCGCAAGCGTAAATCTTGTACTCGCCTTCTGTTATTGGTTTTAGTTCTTCCTTTTCTCTTGTGAGAGTGTTAAAAATTTTCATTGTTCTGCCTCCAATATTTTTATTTTTTCTTCTAATTTTTCAATTTTGTATTTAAGAGCACAAATTTCCTGTGTAACAGGGTCGGGAGTGTGTACGTGGTCGAGCTTATCAACCTTTTTACCGTTCATTCTGACAACTCTTGCAGGTGCTCCGACAGCAGTAGCGTTTTCGGGAATTTCGGAAAGCACTACAGAACCTGCCGCAACATTTGAATTGTCGCCGATTTTAAAAGGCCCCAAAACCTTTGCACCACAGCCTACAAGAACATTATTGCCAAGTGTAGGGTGTCTTTTGCCGGTATCCTTACCGGTACCCCCCAAGGTTACACCTTGATATATTGTGCAATCGTCGCCGATTATTGCCGTTTCGCCGATTACAACACCCGTTCCGTGGTCGATAAAAAAGCGTCTGCCTATTTGAGCTCCCGGATGTATTTCTATACCTGTTTTTCTGACAGCTCTTTGAGAAATTGCTCTTGCTATAAAAAACAATTTATGCTTATAAAAGTAATGAGCAATTCTGTGCATTCTTACTGCTTTAAAACCCGGGTACAAAAAAATTATTTCCAAATTGCTTCTGACGGCAGGATCTCTGTCTCTAACGCATTGTAAGTCTTCTTTTAGTCGTTTAAACATATATTATCACCTTAAAGCAAAAAAATAAACCCCTGCACCGAAAAAATCGGTACAGAGGCGTTAATACGCGGTTCCACTCTGACTTATAACTCAGCTACATATATAGCTTTACCGTTAACGCCGGTTTACGCCCTCGGATACTGAATTTTCCCCTCGGGTGCTGACGGGTGCATTTCATCACTTCTTCAACGGAACACTTTCACCTTACAGTTCCTCTCTTGGATGAAGCGGGTGTGATTACTTCTCCCTTTTAGCGCATTTGTTTTGATTACAATATATTATACTCAGCAGATTGAATTTTGTCAACAATATAAATCTAAAATTATATGATATCCTGCCCCACAACCTCACCTACGAGATCGCAACCGTCTACGCCTATAATTTTTACCTCAACAAACTCACCGGATGAAAGTTCATCCTCTGTTGATATGATAACGCTTGTGTCAATTTCGGGAGCATCCATATAAGCTCTGCCAAAATAAAGCATATCATCCTCGCTGTAACCGTCAACAATAACTTTCATAGTTTTACCGAACAGCTTCTGCTGTTTTTCATCGAAAATTCTGTCTTGAAGTGTCGTGATAGCCTTTGCTCTTTCGGCTTTTACTTCATCGTCAATTTGGTTTTCCATTTTCGCGGCAAGAGTGCCCTCCTCGGGCGAATACGCAAAGCAGCCGTAACGGTCGAATTTCATTTCGGATACAAATTCACCGAGTGCTTCAAATTGCTCACTTGTTTCCCCGGGAAAACCAACAATGAATGTTGTTCTTATAATAATATCGGGTATTCTCTCTCGCAGCTTTTGAAGCAAATCACAAATCTGTTTCTTATTAGATTTTCTGTTCATGGCACTCAAGATTTCGTCTTCACAGTGCTGTAAAGGTATATCCATATAATTACAGACTTTTTCTTGCGATGCAATAGTATCAATGAGTTCATCGGTTATGGATTCAGGGTAGCAATAAAGCAATCTTATCCACTCAATTCCATCGATTTTACAAAGCTCATTCAAAAGTTCTGCAAGCTTCAATTCGCCGTATAAATCCAAACCGTATTTTGTAGTATCCTGTGCCACCACAACAAGTTCTTTAACGCCGGTTTCTGCAAGAGACTTTGCTTCAGCTATTATATTTTCCATCTTTCTGCTTCTAAACTTACCTCTGATAGACGGAATAGCACAATAGCTACAGCAATTTGAGCAACCCTCTGCAATTTTTAAATAAGCATAATAATGTGGTGTTGTAAGAATTCTGTCGCCGTCAATATTGAGAAGAAGCTTTGATGGGAAAGAGCATACGCTTTCACCATTTGCAACCTTTTTACAAACTTCTGCAATTTCGCCGTTTGCACCGATACCGATTACAGCATCAACCTCAGGCATTTCTTTGATAATTTCATCCTTATATCTTTGAGCAAGACAGCCTGTTACAACAATACCCTTAATAACACCTTGCTTTTTAAGCTCTGCAACATCTAAAATCGTTTCAATAGCTTCCTTCTTGGCATCTTCAATAAAGCCACAGGTGTTGATTACAACAACATCGGCACTTTCAACATCACCCACAATTTCAAAATTTGACTTTGCAAGGGTCGAAAGCATAATTTCCGCATCAACTTGGTTTTTAGGGCAACCCAAGCCTATTATACCAACCTTAATCATATTTAAACCTCAATCTTCAAAAAATTCTTCCTGCTCAGCAATGCTTTTAAGTGCATCTTTGATTTCACTATAGGAATATCCCATTCTTAAAAGTGCATTAACTGTCCTTTTAACACCTTTTTCATCAGAAAGATATCTCATATATTTTCGTCTTATAATATCTGTGATTGTACTCTCGCTAAACTCAAATTCACATAAGGCTTCATCAATAATATCGTTGCTTACGCCTTTTCTTTTTAGCTCAAGCACAATTCTGTTTTTAGCAAAGCCCTTTAATCTCACAAGCTCATTGATATAGCTTTTAGCAAACAACAAATCATCAATATAGCCGTGTTCCTTTAATTTTTCAATCGCTTCATCAACACCGACACTATACCCCTTTTGAGACAGTTTCATTCTAAGCTCTCTTTCGGAATGATTCCTTCTTGAAAGGAAGCTTACTGCTTGATTATATGCTCTTCTTACATTTACAAGCTGAGATAAATCTTCGAGCTGTTCTTCGTTTATTTCTTTGTTTTGCCAAAGACCTAACAGCACAAAATAAGATTCATCGACGGTAAATTTATATTCACCGTCGATCATAATATGAACCTTATCCTTATTGCCTTTTTTGTAAGTTACTTTCATTCGTCATCATCAACTGCTATGTCGATTTTGGCTCTAACGGAGCTTGCACTTCTTTTCGGTGCGGAACGTTGCTGTTTTGCAGAATCATCATCGTCATTATTAGCCTTACCTGATTTAATCAAAGCAACTTTATCTCTTATCTTTTTGTCGATTTCAGCAGCAAGAGCAGGCTCGTTTTTAAAGAGAATCTTAACATTATCTCTACCTTGACCGAGACGTGTTTCACCGTAAGAGAACCAAGCACCACTCTTATTAATGATATCAAACTTGACACCGAGGTCAACGATCTCACCCTCACGAGAAATACCTGTGCCGTACATTATATCAAATTCGCCCTCTTTAAAAGGAGGAGAAACCTTATTTTTAACAATTTTCGCTCTGGTTCTTGCTCCTATAAATTCGTTGCCGGAGCCCTTAAGCTGTTCAACCTTTCTGACATCAATACGAAGCGATGAATAGAACTTCAGCGCACGACCGCCTGTTGTAACCTCAGGGTTGCCGTAAATCACACCAACCTTTTCACGAAGCTGATTGATGAAAATTACAAGTGTATTTGACTTTGCAATAACGCTTGTAAGCTTTCTCAAAGCCTGCGACATAAGTCTTGCATGAAGACCAACATGGCTGTCGCCCATCTCACCCTCGATTTCAGCTCTCGGTACCAAAGCCGCAACAGAGTCAACAACAATAATATCAAGCGCACCGGAGCGAGCGAGAGCCTCTGTAATAGAAAGTGCATCTTCACCGTTATCGGGCTGAGATACTAAAAGTGAATCAACATCAACGCCGATGCCTTTAGCGTAAACCGGGTCAAGGGCGTGCTCCGCGTCGATAAAAGCTGCTTCACCACCTGCTTTTTGCGCTTCTGCTATGCAGTGCAAAGCAAGGGTAGTTTTACCTGATGATTCAGGGCCGTAAATTTCAACAATCCTTCCCTTTGGTAAACCACCGATACCCGTTGCAAGGTCAAGCGAAAGAGAGCCTGTTGAAATTGCTTCTACGTTCATTTCTGCGTTTTGACCAAGGCGCATAATTGCACCCTTACCGTATTGTTTTTCGATTTGTGCTAAAGCCGCACTCAAAGCACTGTTTTTATCTGCCATAAGGAACCTCCATACCGTACAAATGTTCGTTGTTAGTATTATACTACAAATATATTTAAAAATCAACTGTTTTTTCAAAAAAATAGCGGCAAAGTATTATCCTCACCGCTAAAGGTTATAAATACAATGTTATTTAAAATAAATTCCGAACAATGCAAGGATTTGATTAAATAATCTTTTTATAACTTCAATTACGCTGTGCAGAACCTGATTTTCTATACTATTTGAACCCGTAGCGGCTTCTGCATCAACGATTCTGATTTTAATATTATCTGTTGTACCGTACACGGTAAAAAATTGATAGTTTGACGAATAACAATGAACGGTAATTTCCCCGCAGTCATCAAAGACGTCATACTGACAAGAGGTAAGTGTTGACGGTACATAAACATCAGTTAACGAATCGCAATCTGCAAATGCTCTGCTTTTAACAACAGTAACACCCTCGGGGATATAAATTGATGTTATATCGTCGCAATTTTCAAAAGCTCCCTCACCTATAGTATTAACATAATAACCGTTACCGTTAATAGTTGTAATCTGAGGAACGACAACAATACCGTTCGCATCACCGCAGCTTACAAGCGTTGCGTAGCCGTTGCTGACTTTATACTGCATTGTTGATTCATCATCTGCAAAGGCAACAACACTAAAGGACAAAATCAGTATTATCGCCGAAAGAAAGATTGAAAATGATTTTTTAATATTTCTTTTCATAAGAAATTCCCCCTATATTTTTTCGATAAACTAATTATAAATATT
>CAZNQI010000053.1:468-4111 GCA_964575375.1 uncultured Faecalibacterium sp. | reverse complement strand
TATTAAAATAATAAATGGCAATATTAAAGATTAACACACGGTAAACCAAAAAATTTCATAATTTATTAGAATAGATTCGCAGTAAAGATGAAATTAAGTATGCAAATAAAATTATTTAACTTTTTTTAAAAAAATACTTGCATTTTATCTTTTTTTCTGCTATTATATACCCTGCTTATGTAGTTTAATATATTTCTAAGGAGGTGCGACACATGGCAAAATGTGATTTCTGCGGTAAGGATGTATCCTTCGGCATCAAAGTATCCCACTCACACAGACGTTCAAACAGAACATGGAAACCAAATGTTAAGCGTGTAAAGGCTATCGTTAACGGCTCACCAAAGAGAGTTTACGCATGTACTCGTTGCTTACGCTCAGGTAAGGTTACTCGCGCTATCTGATTCGAAGATATGGTGATACAGGACTTTCCTTTCGGAAAGTCCTTTTTTCGTTTTCATTTAGCAAAAAGATATTGCAATAAATCTAACTTTATTATATTATATAATTAAGATCTATAAAAAGAGGTATCAAACGATGAATGATCAAAAGTCGAATACGAATCCCATAGTAAAAGCATTAAGCATTGCTTGCATAGTTTTATCTGTAATATTGGTCGGCTTGATGGCTGTAATAATAGCTAACACAGAAAAAACACAGGATCCGTTTGTTTCCGAACAAAGCACAACAACTGCCGCTTCAACAACTACAGCTGTGAGTACAACAGAAACTACTTCTGTCAGTACAACGGAAAGCACCACAGAAAGCACCACTGCACAGGATGCTGACGGATATACAGTGAAAGAGGAAACGGTTTATGCAACAACAACCGTTAATGTACGAAAAGGCCCCGGAACCGGCTACGACAAAGTAGGTACTCTTTCTCTCGGCAGTAACATTACAAGAATCGCTACAGGAAGTAACGGCTGGAGCAAGGTTATTTTCAACGGCGAAACCTGCTATATTGCAAGCGAGTATCTCTCCTTGGAAAAGCCGGAGGAAACAACAGATGAGGCTGCACAAGCAAGCTCGAACAGAATTGTTGTTGACCCTAATCAAGAGCTTTGGAATTTGGTTGTTGTTAATATGTCAAGAGAAATGCCTGATAACTATGTGCCTACACTTGCAGAGGTTGCAGACACAGGTGTTTATATGGACTACAGAGTTGCTCCGCACTACACTGAAATGTATTACGCCGCTAAAGAAGACGGTATAACACTTACTCCATACTCAGGGTACAGATCATACGACAGACAAAAGAACAACTACAACAATCTTACCGAAACTTATATGACAAGATACGGTATTTCAAGAGAAGAAGCTGCAAAAAAGGCCGCAACGGTTATTTTGCCTCCGGGAACAAGCGAGCATAATCTCGGACTTGCAATGGACATTTGCAATACTTTAGATTCGTTTGCAACACAAAAGGAATACGCTTGGCTTACAGAGCACGCACATGAATACGGCTTCATTCTTCGATATACAGCCGAAAAAATGTCTGTAACAGGTATTGTTTCCGAACCCTGGCACTGGAGATATGTCGGTGTTGAATACGCTGAAAAAATCAAAAACAGCGGCTTGTGCCTTGAAGAATATCTCGATTCGGTAGGTATTGCGTACTAAAAAACATTCCCCGAAGATTAAATCTGCGGGGAATGTTTTTTATTGTTCTTTAGGTATTTCAAGATAAAATATAGTTTTTTCTTTATCGCTTTTAAGCCATACTTTTCCCGAATGCAAATGAGCAATTTGCTTTACAATCGAAAGTCCTATACCGTGACTGTTGTCGCTTCTCGTTCGAGATTTATCCTTTTTGTAAAAGACATCCCATATCGATTCTCTGTCGCCTTGAGGGATTTCTTCACCGTAGTTCATAACCGAAAAAGTATATTTATTTGCTTCAGACTCGCCTGAAACAAAAATTTTCGTGCCGACTGTTCTGTGTTTAACAGCATTTAATATATAATTCAACACTGCCCTTTCAATCAGCTTCTCGCTTGCAAAAAGAGTTGCATTTTCAAAATTAAAATCAACCGTTACGGCTGAGCACTCATTTTCTATCCTTTGCCTTAAGCTTTTAAAAAGCGAAGAAACGTCAAACTGTTTCATTTCGCAAACATAACCGTCAGCCTCCAGCTTTGACATATAAAGCATCTCACTTACAAGATTGTCGATTACCTCACATTCTTCAATCATAATGCTGCAATATTTTTCAATGCGCTCATTTCCCGCAGACAGTATTTGTATATTTTCCGTATAACCTCTAATTGTCGTAACAGGGGTTTTGAGTTCGTGTGAAATATCTCTTATAAGTCTCTTTCTTCTTTCGACATCTTTTTGAAGCTTTTCAATACTGTTTTTTAATTCATCGGACATTTCATCTATAGAAGCAGAAAGAAGTCCGATTTCATCGCGACTTTCAAAATTAATTTTTTCGTCAAAATTCAGCTGCGACATATTTTTTGTAATACGGCTCATCTTTTCCATTTGCGTGGTAAACGGCTTTGTTAGCATACTCCACATAACAACACCGACTAAACCTACTATCAAGCCAACGACAGCAACGAAAAATGACGCAAGCTTAACCGTTTGGTCAATGCCCTTAATAACCTTACTCATAACGATATACTCATTATCACCAAAGCTTTGAATATAAATAATTCGGTTAAGATTATCCGATTCGTCAAAAACCTCTCGACAAAATGCGTTATTTTCGTCCTTATTTAAACTGTACAGCTGCATCCACTTTTCTATAAGAGACATCCTCAACGAATTTGGATATATATCGTATGAACTATTGTATACTATTTCCATTTTTTCGGTTAAAACCGAGGTCTGTATATCATAAGAAGAATCAATCATATCAATGGTTCTGAGTACCGTGCTTGAGCCGCCTACGTAAACATCAACAACCAAATTCGCATAATTTTCCATTGTCTTTTTTGAATCATATACGAGGATAGGTCGAAGCATAAAACGACACAGAACAATTAAAAGCAATATAACCAAGGTCATACCAACTGTAAAGCTCATCAAAACCTTAGCTCTGAAACCGTTCTTCACTCCATAACCACCTTTGCATCAAAACTGTAGCCTGCACCTCGAATCGTTCTGATATAATCGCCATAAGTGCCGAGGGAATGTCTAAGCATCTTAATGTGAGTATCTATAGTTCTTTCATTACCGTCATACTCAAATCCCCATATTTTATCAAGTATAGATTCTCTTTTAAGAACGATCTTCGGATTTTTCATAAGCAGCAGCAAAAGCTGATACTCCTTTGTTGTCATTTTAACAGGCGTGCCATCGATTAAAACTCTAAACTCTTTTTGGCTGACACGAAGTCCGTCGCAAACCAAATCGCAAAGCATTCTATCCTCATAAGCACTGACAAGTCGTCTTACTCTTTCAAGCAGTACTACCCTCTTAAACGGCTTTACAACATAATCGTCTGCACCGCTTCTGATTCCTCTTACTTCATCGTCCTCATCACCCAAAGCTGTAAGCATAAGCACTTTAACATCAAAATGTTCTTTTATGTAAGCGAGAAGCTCCCAGCCGTCAATTTGGGGCAGCATTATATCGAGAATGACAACTTTAATATCCGATTTACTATCCAAAATTTCAATTGCTGATTCACCGTCGA
>CAZNQI010000053.1:0-458 GCA_964575375.1 uncultured Faecalibacterium sp. | reverse complement strand
AGCTCTTTCAACACTAAACCCTTCCATATCAAAAATATCGAACAACAAATCGTTAATTCTTTTATCATCATCAACTATCAAAATTTTATTCTTCATGTTTTCACCCTCAAAAAAACAAACTATATGTAAATATAATATATTATTTCAGTGTGTAATTTCAATGAAATTGTGTTAATTTTTAAAATCACGCATAAAAAGTCGCACCCCATAATAAAGATGCGACTAATAAGCTTAATTCTCGTTTGCGAGTTCTTCTCTCTTAAGTCTGTTTTCCGTAACAAGCTTTGTTATGTTATCCATATATTCACCGTGAAGCTTAAATTTCTTTGAGAATATAATAAGGGAAACCGCAAACAAAACAGGTGGCATTACTGTAAGCATAAGTGTAATTGCAAGGTTGGCCGACTCGGGGTGTTCGTAATGAAGTGATCCATCGTATTTTGAAAGGCCGAGACTCG
>CAZNQI010000052.1:0-10035 GCA_964575375.1 uncultured Faecalibacterium sp. | reverse complement strand
TGATGATATTGCATTGGAGCTTGGCAACGAAAGAGTCGCAAACATCGTACTCATCGGCGCACTTATCGGTGCAACAGCAATTGTAAGTAAAGAGGCTTTCGTGGCAAGTCTTGAGGAAAAATTCAAGACAAAGAAGCCCGAAATACTCGAGCTTAATATAAAAGCCCTTGAAAAAGGCATCGAACTTGGTTCAAAAAATTAATTTGAAGGAGATATTTATTATGTCAAAGTATTCATTCGACACAAAATTCAGCGTACTTATGAAGGACCCAAAGGTTATGGAAATAGTTGATGACCTTTGCCCTGAAATTATGAATCATCCAATGAAGAGCCTTGCGTTAAGCCTTGGTTTCACACCTAATATGGCTATGGCTGTTCTTTCAAAGATGTACAGTAAGGATAAGATTGAAGAGTTTAGAGTAAGACTCGAAGCAATCGAAGACTAATTTCATTACAATCAAAAGCAGATATTTTCTAGTACTCGTTACTTTGAAAATATCTGCTTTTTCTTATTCGTTTTCTGTTATTTCAAACAGTTCGTTTGGTGTACACTCAAACAATAAACACATCGTTTCGATGTTTTCTTATCGTATAGATTTTGTTTCGTTGTTTATCATTCGGCTGAAGTTTTGATAGCTCATACCAAGCTGTTTATAGAGCCAGTATTTTGTTTTCCCATTTTCCTCTAACAATTCTGTAAAAAGTTTGACTTTTTAGCAGTTACATTGTAAAATTTAGTAAAGGAGTTGATAAGATGAATATAAAAGAAATACTTTCAATGGTTGACCATACGCTTTTAGCACAAGCTGCTACCTGGCAAGAAATTAAAGCCATTTGCGACGACGGTATCAAGTACGGCTGTGCAAGCGTTTGTATACCACCGAGCTTCGTTAAAAAAGCGAGCGAGTATGTAGACGGCAAAATTAAAATCTGCACCGTAATCGGTTTTCCTAACGGCTACAACACAACTGCCGTTAAATGCTTTGAAACAGCCGAGGCTGTAAAGGACGGTGCTGACGAAATTGATATGGTAATAAATATCGGTATGCTAAAGGAAAAAAGATACGACGATGTGCTGTTTGAAATAAAGGAAATAAGAAAAGCCTGCGAGGGAAAGATACTTAAGGTTATTGTTGAAACCTGCCTTTTAACAGACGAGGAAAAGGTTAAGATGTGTGAAATAGTGAGCGAATCGGGCGCTGACTTTATTAAGACCTCAACAGGCTTTTCTACTGCAGGTGCAACGAGAGAGGATATTGCACTTTTCAAAAATAATGTATCTTCACATCTTAAAATTAAGGCCGCAGGCGGTATAGCATCGCTGCAGGATGCCGAAGATATGATTACACTCGGCGCCACAAGACTTGGCACGAGCAGAATTGTCAAAATTATCAAAAACGAAGATACAAACGGCTATTAAGGAGGAGTAATTATGGCAGTAACAACACCACACATAAACCTAAAAGAGGGTACGGCCTTTGCAAAAACCGTGCTTATGCCGGGCGACCCTTTAAGAGCTAAAATGATTGCAGAAACCTTTTTAGAGGATGCAGTTTTAATAAACAATGTCAGAGGTATTCAAGGCTACACAGGCACATACAAGGGCCACAAGGTATCCGTAATGGCAAGTGGTATGGGTATGCCGTCGATAGGCATATATTCATACGAGCTTTACAACTTTTTCGGTGTTGAAAATATTATAAGAGTAGGCTCGGCAGGGGGACTCAGCAGTGAGGTAAAGCTTCGTGATATCGTTGTCGGTATGGGTGCAAACACAAATTCAGATTTTGCGTCTCAATACGGTCTTAACGGTACTGTTGCGCCGACCTGTAGCTTTGAGCTTTTGAAAACTGCCGTTTCAGTGTCCGAGAGATTAGGTCTTGAAATAAAGGTCGGAAATCTCTTTTCGAGCGACATTTTTTATAACGCAGACCCCGACTGCAATAAAAAGTGGGCAGAAATCGGCTCTCTTGCCGTTGAAATGGAAGCGGCAGCTCTTTATCTTACAGCTATGAAAGAGAAAAAGAGGGCACTCGCAATCTGCACCGTTTCCGACCTGCCGTTTACAGGCGAGGGCTGCAGTGCCGAGGAAAGACAGAACACCTTTACCGATATGATGAAAATTGCACTCGAAATTGCTGTGGAGATGGATAAATGATTAAAAGAGTATTTCTTATTGTGCTTGACTCTCTTGGTATCGGTGCTATGGACGACGCGCACCTTTACGGTGATGAGGGCAGTAATACACTGAAAAGCTGTTTTTTGCAGGAAAATTTTTCCGTACCGACACTAAAAAAATCAGGACTTTTCAATATCGACGGTATCGATTATGAGACCGGCACAGAAGCTCCGCTTGCCGCCTACGGCAGATTTACCGAAAAGTCAAAGGGCAAGGACACCACAACGGGACACTGGGAGATTTGCGGTCTTGTAAGTGAAAAGCCTTTTCCGACCTATCCCGAGGGCTTCCCCGATGAAATAATCAAGGAATTTGAAAAAAGAACTAAAAGGGGAGTGCTTTGCAACAAGCCTTATTCGGGTACGGCAGTTATAGAGGACTACGGCAAAGAGCATCTCGAGACGGGTAAGCTCATTGTTTACACCTCGGCAGACAGCGTTTTTCAAATTGCGGCACATAAGGACGTTGTACCGGTAGAAGAATTGTACCGTTATTGCGAAACAGCAAGAGATATCTTAAAGGGTGAGCACGCAGTGGGCAGAGTTATTGCAAGACCCTTTGAGGGTGAGCCGGGTGAGTTTAAAAGAAGCAGTGAAAGACACGATTTTTCGCTCGTCCCACCAAAGACAACTTTAATAGATGAGCTTAAGGACAACGGCTTTGATATTATTCCCATCGGCAAGATTTACGATATTTTTGCAGGTAAATCAATGGAGAAAGCAAATCCCACCGTTTCAAATTCTCACGGTATGGAGGAAACACTAAAGGTGCAGAAAACAGATTTTAACGGTCTTTGCTTTGTGAATTTAGTCGATTTCGATATGTTGTACGGCCACAGAAACGATGCAGCAGGCTACGCAAATGCGCTTGTCGAATTTGACAAGTGGCTACCCTCGTTTATGGCGAATATGAAAGATGAAGACGTGCTTTTCATTACGGCAGACCACGGCTGCGACCCGCTAACCGAAAGCACCGACCATTCAAGAGAATACACGCCTGTGCTCGTTTATGGCAAGAACATAAAGAGTGTGAATTTAAAAACAAGAGACAGCTTTGCCGATATCGGAAAGACGATTGCTGATATTTTCTCAATAGACAGTAAAATCAGCGGTGAAAGCTTTAAAAAGGAAATTTTGGGAGAATGAAGATGAACGAAAAAGAACTTATTTCACTTGCTAAAAAGGCGGCGGAAAACGCCTATGTACCATATTCGGGTTATACTGTCGGTGCGGCACTTTTGTGCGAGAACGGAAAGGTGTATCTCGGTTGCAATATTGAAAATGCGGCGTATTCACCAACCGTCTGTGCAGAAAGAACAGCGTTTTTCAAGGCTGTGAGCGAGGGCGAAAGAGAGTTTAGGGCTATTGCGGTTGTGGGTGGCAAAAACCTCGACTTTAAAGATTATTTTACCCCTTGCGGTGTGTGCAGGCAGGTTATGGCAGAGCTTTGCACTGGTGATTTCAAGGTGCTTTTCGGCAAAAACGGCGAGGAATATATAAGCACAACTCTCGGTGAAATCTTGCCCTACAGCTTTTCAAAGGACAGCCTTAAGTGAAGGGAGACAGTATGAGAATTTACGATATTATCGCAAAAAAGCGAGACGGCTTTGAGCTTACACAGGAAGAAATTGCCTTTTTCATTAAAGGCTATGTGGCAGATGAAATAAAGGATTATCACGCTTCGGCACTCGTTATGGCTATATATCTTAACGGTATGACAGACAGCGAAATGGTAAGCCTTACAAAGTATATGGCTGAGTCGGGCGATATGCTGTGCCTTGACGGGATAGACGGTGTATGTGTCGATAAGCATTCAACGGGCGGAGTGGGAGACAAGACCACTTTAATCGTTGCACCCATAGTTGCAAGTGTGGGACTTAAGGTTGCAAAAATGTCGGGCAGAGGTCTCGGTCATACGGGTGGTACTGTGGATAAATTAGAGTCTATAGACGGCTTTAGGGTTGAACTGACACCTGAAGAGTTTATCCAAAACGTTAAGGAAATCGGCATTTGTGTTGTAGGTCAAACGGGTGAGCTTGCGCCTGGAGATAAAAAGCTGTATGCACTTCGAGATGCCACGGCAACGGTTGGCAGTATACCTCTCATCGCTTCAAGCATTATGAGTAAAAAGCTTGCCGCAGGTGCAAGGTGTATTGTACTCGATGTGAAATACGGAACGGGAGCTTTTATGAAAACACCTGCATCGGCTTGCGAGCTTTCCGAAAAAATGGTGAGAATAGGCAAGGACAACGGCAGAAAGATTGCGGCGGTTGTGTCCGATATGAATACACCACTCGGCAAAAATATCGGCAATATCCTTGAAGTCAAAGAAGCGATTGAAGTGCTTAAAGGAAACGGCAGCGAGGATTTAACGAGAGTGTGCCTGACTTTGGCTGCAAATCTTATTTCGCTTGCTATGAATATCACTGAGGACGAGGGCTACAAAATGGCAGAGGATGCCCTCATAAGCGGCAAAGCCTTTGAAAAATTTAAGCAGTTTATTGCAAAACAAGGCGGAGACACCAAGCTTACAGAAAATCCCGATTTGTTTAAAAAGGCTAAAACAGTTCACAAGGTTATTGCAAATAAAAGTGGCTATATCACCTTTATGGATGCTGAAAAAATAGGTCTTGCAAGCGTTGTTTTAGGTGCAGGCAGAACAAATAAGGAAGACTCTATCGACTACACTGCAGGCATCATTCTTCATAAAAAAACACACGACAAGGTATTACAGGGTGATGTGCTTTGTGAGCTTCATACAAACGATGAGGACAGTATTGTATCTGCCGAAAAGATGTTTCTTTCTGCAGTTACTATCAGCGACGAGCAAGGGGAAAGAGTACCTTTAATTTATGATGTGATTAAATAAAAAACAAGGGGACCGGTTCGCTGTGCGTTTCGCACAGATGTAACCTGTCCCCCTTGTGTTCGACATAGCTGCCACCTTAATACGGCAGTGTTTTTGTCTATTCAACTTTAAGTCGATTGACTTTACAGTTGCAGCAGGTATAATCGAAATTAAGGAGGTGCTTACAATGGATGCACAACACACGGGAAATATAATTACCGAAAAAAGAAAAAACTTGAATTTAACACAAAAGGATGTTGCAGAAAAGCTTCACGTTTCTATTTCTGCCGTAAGTAAATGGGAAAGGGGACTTAACTTTCCTGATTTAAGTCTTATGGAGCCTTTGAGCGACTTGCTGGAAATATCCGTCTCAGAGCTTTTGGGAATTGAAAATGCGCCGACTGAAGAGGTTGTAAGAAACATCACAAGTATTTCGGTTGAAGAAAGTAAAAGTAAAAATAAAATGCTGTTAAAAGTTATACTGGCAATCACTATAAGTATTTCAATTACAATTGCAGTAACATATTTTGCTTCATTGTTGGCAGAACATTTTTTAGGCTCATACGAAAAAATGTTTCCACTTTATATAATAGGATATATTTGTTTTCCAATTTCTTTAGCATTTGCATTAATCAGCATTTTTTATGCGATAAAAAGCTCAACTAATAAGTTTTTGTATTTTTCGTCCGTGAGCTTATCAAGTTATTTGTTAAGTGAATGTGTTTCGCAAGTTACAACAATGTCATACATTGCAGCACATAGCGGTTTCGGCTCATGGGAAATATTTTCAAAACACGGTATAGGCTTTGTTTTGTGCTTCGGAATAATAGTTATAAATTCAACTGCAATATTTATACACAGAAAATTCAAATAAAAAAACAAGGGGACTGGTTCGCTGTGCGTTTCGCACAGGTGTAACCTGTCCCCTTGTGTTCTATTCATTTATTAAAAGTCCTAACGCTTCTTCATACAAATCGAAGAATCTGTTAACAATTTTCTTGTCCTCACCGTTACCTCTTACACACATTGAAAGAGTGATAACACTGCGCATTGATGTAGCAGAAAGAAGAACGTAAGGCTTATATTTCACAGCACCCGTCATAAAGCCGTCGGTCGGCTCGTGGCCCTCAAGAGCAAGGTTTTTGTGGTTAAGTATACCGATATTGCTCATAGCGAGCAGTGGGTTTGAGTAGCCTATTTTGATAATTTCCTCACTTGCAGAGTGGGGGAGAATACTGTAGCCGAATTTGAGAAGCGGCAAACCGTAAAGCCCCATAAACTTATCCTTTTTGAAACGGTTTACGCTTGTTATAACATATTGGAGTGTTTCAAAAATATCTCTGCCTCGTTTCGGAATATTGCACTGCATAAATGAAGTATGGTTCGTAATTCCGTTTTCGCCGCTGTTTTTGATATGACGGCGAAGGTCAATAGCACAGGAAATTGTTACGCTGTCGTCAAAGCTATAGTTTGCTAATTCATAAAGGCTGTAAAAGTAAGCGGCAACAAGTATGTCATTAACGGTAGCACCGTGCTTTTTGCCGGCAGCCTTAATTTTGTGGAATGTATCCTCTGAAAGCTTTCTTCTTGCTATGAACGAATAGTCGTCCTTGTGAGGTTCCGTAAGCGGAAAACGGTGGTCATCCTTTGCACAAACGTTTTTATAAAGGTTGCGAGCCATTTTTTCTTCCGTTGCGGTAAAGTTTGAATAAACAGCATCGTACGAGCGTGAGCCTTGCTTGATTTCAAGAGGCATCATACCTTTTTCTTTGTAGTTGTTGTAGTTTTTGCAAAGAGCTTCAATAACGTATTTGAAGTCGCCGCCGTCCATACACATGTGGTTTTCAACAATGCAAATTGTGCTTGTACCCTCGTAGAAGAAAACGGCTACCTTTATTTGCAAATCGCTTTCGGGAGGTATGTACTGTGTGAGAAAATTGTCAACAGCGACCTCAAGATTGTCGGGGTACGATACAGTTACAACATCCTCAATTCTGTAAGGCTTTACTTCCCAATACGGGCTTATGTGGTTATCAACAAAGCTTGAGTGAAACACAGGAGCCTTTTCAAGGAAGCATATAAGTACGGTTTTAAGTGCGTCAACATCAATTTCAAAATCATAATGAAGCTCGAGATGCACCATTCTGTCGTTGAAATCTCTGAAAAGATAGTGCATCTTATCCCAAAGCTCGGCATTTAATCTTCGTTCCATACATCTGTCTCCTCTTCTTCGGTCTTTGTGCCTTTAGATACCTTCGACAAAATGATTGCAACATCGGCAAAAATTGCTAAAAGGATAATAAGCCAACCCGGATGCCACGGAAGAATACCGATAAGACCGAGAAGCACATAAAACAGTGCGGCAATTGCAGGGATGTAAATAAGATATGTAATAATTGCAAGCTTTTGTTTTGTTGCGTAAGCGAAAAGACCGTCTGCAATGAGAGCAAAAGCTACAGCGGCAATATAGATAAGATAAGTGCCTTGAAAGCTTGTGAGCATTGTAAGGCAAAGGAAAACAACGGTTGCGATAAGGAAAACACCACCGATTAAAGTAAGTCTTGAAACAGGTGTGAATGAGTTTTGCTTATTAAGTCCTTTTTTGGTAACCGAAATACAGCCAACACCTATCGGCAATAAAATACCGGCAACCATAATAAGCCAAGTTTTTGCCCATGCGTTTGTAACGAAGCTGACGAAAAGAAAAGCAATAACCAAAGCGAGTATGTAGCCCACAACTCCCAAAACGGCAGTTTTACTTTTCTTTAATTTCTTCGCTTTCTTTTTCTTTTCAGCCATCAATTTTTTGTATTCACCCTTTAAGTCCGGGTTTTCGTTTATGATAATTGAATGAAGAACGTTTTGGTCTTTGAGTCCCGATGAGATAAGAGTATTTGCTCTTTCGCTCATTTCGGCGATTTTTTGTTGCTTGAATTTGTAAAGCGACGGCGTTTCCTGAATTCCCTCGAAAGATTTTTCAATATATTCAGTAAATGTCATTTGATTTTTCCTCCATTTTTGTTTTTTGAAAATTATACCATACCGATTGGTAATTGTAAATATTAGAATACATTTAGTTAAAATTTATTTAAAAACTCAGAAACGACGCGGTAAAGAGGTGAACACGACAAACAAAAAAAGACTGCCGTAAAAACGACAGACCTTTTTACTGATTTTATAAAGCTTTTTTGCTTTTCGTCGGTTAATTTCCAACCGATTTCACTGCTACACACAATCCGTTTTCAGATTAATTTATCCGTGTCTGCTGCTTTACTACTCTTTATACACAGAGGTGATTTCTTTTGAACGGAAGTTGTAGCCGTTGTCCTCAAGCTTTTTCATATTTTTAAGAATGAAGCCTGCACCCTTTGCCGCTGCATGCTCGGGGTCAGCACTTCTTGTAACCTTAATGCCGAGCTTTTTTGAAAGCTCCTTATCAAGACCGGGCAAAAGTGCAAGACCGCCTGTGAGTAAAATACCCTCTGTACATATATCTGAATAAAGCTCGGGCGGAGTTTGCTCTAAAACCTCCATAATTCCTTTGAAAATATCATCAATATGCTCTTTGAGACAAAGATAAATTTCGTTTGAATTAACGGTAAAATATCTCGGCATCCCCGTAATATAGTCCTTACCGGCACAGCTCATTTCAAGCTCCTCGCTTCTTTTATAAGCACAGCCGAGAGTGTGTTTTATCTTTTTTGCCGTGGGAAGTCCCACAACAATATCCTTTTCCCTTTTGAGAAACTGCACAATAGCTTCATCCATAACGTCGCCGCCTGTTTTCAGTGAAACGGAGTATGCAACGGTACCCATAGTGATAACTGCAATATCAGTTGTGCCTGCACCTAAATCAATTACCATAACGCCGTGGGGCTTGTCTATCGAAAGACCGGCTCCTAAAGCGGAAATGACAGGCTCGTCAACAACCGTTACCTTACCTGCACCGCTTGAGCAAGCCGCTTCTATGATACTTTTCCTTTCAAGCGAGGTTATGGCACTCGGTGCGCTTATTATAATGTTTGGCTTGAAAATATGGTTTTTGCAAATCCTTTCGATAAAGTACGAAAGAATTTCCGTCATATCGGTAAAGTTTGAAATAACTCCGTTTGTCATTGGCTTAACAAGCATTAGTGAATCGGGAGTTCTTTCGCACATAGCACCTGCGGCGTTACCCACAGCCACAATTTCGTTTCCTAAAACATCGTAGCAAATTGCGTTATCCTCGGCAAAAACGATACCTTTTCCTTCAACAAAAGCCGTAATTGTACTTGTTCCGAGATCTATTCCGATATTAATGCCGGGCATCGTTTTCACCGTCCTTTTTATGTGGGCTTATGCCTTATAATTCTACTAACTTTTATCTTTTTTGTCAAGTAAACAAATTGTTGCCGTTATATGCTATAGCAATACAGGCGCAGTAGACCTCTTTCGCTCCTGCGCTTTTTAGTGCGGCGACACATTCCTTAAGTGTTGCACCCGTTGTCTTAATGTCGTCGCAAAGCAGAATTGTCTTACCCTTAACATCAATACTGCTTGTTACTGCAATCGCATTTTTAAGATTGGTTTGTCGCAAAGCTAAATTAAGCTTGTGCTGCGGGAGAGTTTCTCTTGTTTTTACGAGTGCATTACAGCAAGGCAGTATAAGCCTTTTTGAAATTTCTCTTGCAAGCAATTCACTTTGATTGTAGCCTCTGCTTTTAACGGCTGCTTTAGTCATCGGTGCAAAGCACACGAAATCAAAATCCACACTGCAAAAATCACAAGCAACCTTTTCCGAAAGCCTACTTGCGAAAAATTCAGCGTTCGACCTTTTGCGATTAAACTTAAAATCGATAATAGCTTGTCTTACATCATCCGTGTAAAAATATACGGCAGTGATAAAGGGTATTTTATCTATATCATCCTTTGAACAACAACAGCGTGATAATTCCGTGCTGCAACGAATACAAAAATCATTCGGTATCGTATGCTGTTTTGTGCTGCAGCTTTTGCAGGTGTCTTCGGTG
>CAZNQI010000051.1:0-10093 GCA_964575375.1 uncultured Faecalibacterium sp. | reverse complement strand
GTCGGCAAATCAACGTGCATAAAATGAAGTTAAAGTCTACACCTTTTGAAATGATGAAGAGTGGAGAAAAAACCATTGAACTTCGTCTGTATGATGAAAAGCGTCAGAAAATAAAAGTTGGTGACAAGATTGTTTTCACCGATAATACAACCGGTGAAACACTTAATACCACAGTTACGAAATTGCATAGGTTTGATACTTTTAACGAATTGTATAAATCGTTACTATTGTTAAAATGTGGTTATACCACTGAAAATGTTGATAAAGCAACTCCTGCCGATATGGAGCAATATTATTCTGTTGAAGAACAGGAAAAATACGGAGTTGTTGGTATTGAACTTTGCCGACCTAAAGAAATCACAGACGAGTGTGTATGTCTGATATCTAAAATAAATCAAGGAGAATAAAATACAAATGAAACGAATGATAACCAAAAGAGAAAGAGAAGTAACCGACACAAACGAGATAATTGCTATTCTCGACAAGGCGAAAATTGTCCGTGTTGGTATGATTGACGAGGACGAGCCTTATGTTGTGCCGATGAATTACGGCTATACATTCACAGACGGTGTACTCACACTGTATCTTCACAGTGCTTTAAAGGGCAGAAAGCTTGATATCATAAGAGAAAATCCAAAGGTGTTTATTGAAATCGATTGCGATATTGTACCCTTTGAGGGAGAGAAAGCTTGCCATTACGGCATAACCTATTCTTCTGTTATGGGACTCGGCAAGGCAGAAATTATCGATGATAACGAAGAGAAAAAGTACGGTATGAGTGTTCTTATGAAAACACAAACGGGTAAGGATTTTGATTTTAACGATAAAATGGTGAATATTGTCTCTGTTATTAAAATTACCGTGTCGGAATTAACGGCAAAGAAAAGACCAAAGCCCAATTCTCCCGAAGAAGTGTAACCTTTAAAATTAAATATTTGTAATATGTTGCAATATATTGTAAAAGAATGTATAATAAAGTCAATATATTGTGTCAGGAGGTAGTATTTATGCAAAGAGCTTTCTCGTTTGCCAAAATAATACCTTCTTTTATTTTGGTGCTTGTTCTTCTTTTTGCTTTTAGTGCTTTTGCAGCAGCCGAGAGCGACACTTTCGAGTATAAAATAGTAGACGGCAAGGCAGAAATTATCTTATGTAAAGAAAATAACGATTCTACTCTTCAAATACCTCAAAGCATAGACGGCTACAAGGTAATAGGCATAGGAGAATCGGCCTTTAAAAAAGACTTGTCCTTTACAAAGGTTTTGTTGCCCGAAGGAATTGAATATATTTCGGATAACGCATTTTTTGCCTGCAGTAAGCTTCAAAGCGTGGCTTTTCCGAATAGTCTTGAAAGTATTGGGGACAGAGCGTTTGCTTATTGCGAAAACCTTTCGGAGTTAGAGCTTTGCGAGAATATCAAAAACTTTGGTGAGGGTGCGTTTTATTCTTGTATTAAGCTGAAGAGAGTTTTGTTTTTCAGCACGGCAGAAAGTATTTCTGATAAGATGTTTGCTCATTGCAGCGACCTTGAGACGTTTTGCTTTAACAGCAACACAAGGACGGTGGGCGATAACGTATTTTTCGGCTGTGATAATCTAAAAAGTGTTTTCATACCGAGCAGTATTGATGCTATCGGATATTGTGCTTTTTCGTTCACGGGAACTTCAAGTATGTTTTTCGAGGGTACAAAAACACAGTGGAATAAGCTTAAAAAGAATATCACGGGTAATGTTACAGTAAGCTTTAAGCATACACACAGCTTTGCTGCTGAAAGCGGCTGTGTTTTGAAAAAGGGCAGCTACGGCTATTGTAAAGAGTGCGGCTTTGCACAGTATCAGACAAAAGAAAGTATTGTTCATACTTACTGTGAAAAAATTAATAAGGCAACGCTTACATCAAACGGCAGTATTGTGAAATGCTGCGAAATTTGCGGTTATATTAAAAATACAACTACAATTTATAAGGCATCGCAGATTTCCCTTTCTGCAAGTGAGTATGTTTATAACAGCCGGGTCAAAACTCCGTCTGTTATTTTAAAGGACAGTAAAGGAAATGCTCTTTCAAGCGACAGCTTTTCTGTGAAATACCAAGACGGCAGAAAAGCACCGGGTAAATATACCGTTACGGTTACATTGAAGGGAAACTATAAGGGAAGCAAAAAGCTGGTGTTTAAGATTTTACCGAGCGTTACGAGTAAAATAACTGCTACGGCAAAGACGACCTCGGTGAAGCTGAAATGGAATAAGGTTGCTTATGCAACCGGATACAGAGTGTATCAGTATAACAGCACAACGTGTAAATATGAGAAAATTGCTTCGGTGAAAGAAAGTGAATACACGGTAAAGGGTCTTACAAGTGCTAAAACGTATAAATTTAAAATTAAAGCATACAGTACTCTTGAGGATAAAACCGTACTTTGGGGTAAGACATCAGATTACTTTACCGTAACAACAAAACCAAATACTACAACATTAAAAGCAACTTCACCGTCAACGGGCGTGATAAAGCTTTCGTGGGAAAATGTAAGTGGCGAAAGTGGCTATCAGGTGTATTATTCCACAAGTAAGACGGGTACATATAGAAAATTAGCAGACTGCACAAAAAATACAACCGTCTACAGCAGAAGTACCTTGAGGAAAGGGAAGACATATTATTTTAAGGTCAGAGCATATATCAATACCTCATCGGGTGTTGTGTACGGAGCTTTCAGCTCGGTGAAATCTGTAAAAGTTAAAAAATAAAACAAGGTGAGGGTCTTTAACAGATTTAATCACCTTGTTTTTTCTTTTTAATTGTTTGGAGCCTGCAGGTAAAATTCGTTTCCGTTTATAGTTAAAACGGTGTTTGCGCTTTCTTTATTGCAAGCAAATGCTTCTTTGTATCTTTCGTATAAAAGCACCAAGGGAGCTGTTGCCCAAGGGTGAAAAAGGCTTGTGTTCCATTTTTGCTTTTTGCCCCAAGCCTCAAAGCAGGTCGTAGCACCTTCTTGCAGCATATTGTACCAGCTATGCTCTGTTTTTGAAACAACTAAGCTAAAGGACGCTTCGCTATCACCCAAATCACAAAGCGAGGAAAGGTAGAAATATGACATATAAACGCCACAGCAAAGCCCTTTTTCTTTTAAGAAATTCAAAATAGCTTTAGTGCTGTCTTCTTCGTATATTCCGAAAAATACAGGCAGGCAATTGCCGTGAAGACTGCTGTGTGAGCTTTTTTCGCTGTCTTTATAAAGCATTGTCTCTTTATCAAAAAAGATACGGTTGAAAGCTTTTTTTAAAAGAGAAAATTCATCTTCAAACGGAATGTTCAACTCTTTTTTTATTTTCTGTGTGTAGCGAATACAGCCGAGATAAAAAGCGTTAATTACATTGTGCTTGCCGTCTGAAATCGGGTCGCACAAATCAAAATCGTAGCCGTCTCTGAAATTATCGGGCCAATCTACCAAATTCCATTGGGTGTCCACTTTATTTAAAAGCCCCGTTTCGTCTGCGAATTTCTTGAAATAATCTATTATTTCGAGACAGACCTTAAGCATCTCTTTTAAGAACGCTCTGTCTTTGGTATACTCGTAGTATCGCCAAGCATTAAAAGGGAGCTGTAAAGCGTAGTCAGCAATTTTTTGCTTTAACGAGCAAGGGGAAACTGCCAAAAACTCACCCGAATAAGCTATGGACTCGCCTGCGTTTATTAGTGCCTTTTTGAGTAATCTTTCGTCTCCCGTAAGATATAAATGTGCAAAGCCTGCAATAGTAACATCACCGAAATATTGCCCCTTTTCTCTTGTGGGGCAATCTACAAAGCATTCGAGAGAGCCGTATTTTACGGTGTCTTTGCAAAGTGCAAAAATCTTTTGAAAAAGCGAGCTTTCGCAACGGGACAACAACATATTATCCTTAAACGGGAAATGCTGAACAGCTTTTTTTACTTGCTTTAGCTCAACACTGTCGTGTGTTATCACTTCAAAGTATCTGAATCCCTTATATTCAAATTGTTCGATTATGTTTTCACCTTTTTTGAGAATATAGCTTTCTTCATATTTACAGCCACATCGCATATCATACAAAAGCTCGTTATCGTCTGTCAGTTCCTCACTGTGGTGTACAATGATTTCGGCAGCGTCAATGTGAGAAAACAGCTTCAGCTTAATTGTACCTACTCTTTCCTTGCCGAAATCATAGGCTGTGCCGTGTTTTGTCTTAAAAGTAAAGTTCGGACTAATATCATAAACAACAACCGTAGGAAAGGGCTTTTTGGCGAAAATATGGGGTGAGGAAATTTCTGCCGGTTCTTCGAGCTCGCTTTTGGGACTCCTCAAGTCTCTGTGCTCTAAAAAGGCAGTTTCGTAGCCTATTATTTCATTTTTTGTAAAGGAAAGGTCTTTTCTGTAAAGCCAAGTTTTGTCGGTAGAAACAAGCAGCTTATCCTCACAGTAAATATCGGCAATTACGCCTTGGCAGTTGTCGCCGCTTACATAAGCTCGGTTGATAAGACCTTGATAGTAAACGGTAATTTCTATCTTATTGACTTCACCCTTTAAGAGAAAGTCGGTTATATCAACTTCGTTGTAATTGTAATTGAAAAGATAACCGCCTGCGACACCTTGACAGACAAATTTTTTGTTTATATAAAGCTTATAGTAATCGTCTGCACTGATTCTTATAGTAAATTTGCCGTTTGTGCAAGGGCACGGAAAGCTTTTTTCCACATACATATAGAAGTTTTTAATATTATTATCCTTTTCGGTAAATTCTTTTGCGGTTATCCATTTGCCTTTAAAAATATCTTCCATTTTATTGCCTTTCAGGGTATTGTTTGATATAATTTAATATAACATTTAAAAAGCTAAAATGCAACTGTATTTTAAAAGGACGGTAGAATACTATGCTGTATGCACAAATGAATGAAAGCAGACTTTTAATTGATTTATCGGGTATATGGAAGCTTAAGCTCGGGAGTGATGTATTCGAGGAAAAATATATGACAGAGCCTTTAGAGGAATATGAGAATATTGCCGTACCTGCTTCCTATAATGACCAAAAGGACAGCATCGACTACCGTGATCATTACGGCTTTGCGTATTATCAAAAGAGCTTTTCTTTGCCGAAAACGGTTGCAAGCGAAAGAGTTGTACTTCGCTTTTCTGCTGTTACGCATAAAGCGAGAGTGTATCTCAACGGTACAGAAATCGCAAGACACGAGGGCGGCTTTTTGCCTTTTGAGGCGGAAATCAAAAATTTAAGCTCGGGCGAAAATCTCTTGTGCGTATCGACCGACAACCGTATTGATTTTTCTACCTTACCCGTGGGTAACGAAATGTCGCAGTCAATGTTCGGCTCTTCTGCACCGATGTTTGAAAGTGTAAGACAAACAAAGGTAAAGGCGCAAAATTATCCGAATTTTGATTTTTTCAACTATGCAGGCATACACAGACCGGTTAAAATCTACACAACACCTAAGCAGGCTTACATTAAGGATATATCAATAAACACGGATATCGACGGTATGGACGGCTTGGTTCATTACAGCATCTGTGCTTGCGGTGAGTCGAAGGTAAGAGTACAGGTTCTCGATAAACAGCAAAGAGTGGTTTGCTGTGCTGAGGGCGAAAAAGGCTGCATACGAATAGAAAACGCAACTCTTTGGTATCCGGGTAAAGCCTATCTTTATACATTGAAGGTTTGCTTCGGTGATGATTGCTACTATCAAAAATTCGGTATAAGAACCGTTAAGGTTGAAAAAGATAAGTTTCTTATTAACGCACAGCCGTTTTATTTCAAAGGCTTCGGTAAGCACGAGGACAGCGAAATTCACGGCAGAGGTCTTGACGAGGTGCTAAATGTCAAGGACTTGTCGCTTATGAAGTGGATAGGAGCAAACTCGTTCAGAACATCGCATTATCCGTATTCGGAGGAAATGCTTAATTTGTGCGATGAAGAGGGTATTGTTGTAATAGGTGAAGCACCTGCAGTCGGACTTAACTTTCCAAACAGAAAAGAGGACTGGTATAAAGACCTCAGCCGTACCTATTCTCATCACGAGAGTGTTATAAAGGATATGATTGCAAGGGATAAAAATCACCCTTGTATCGTTATGTGGTCGATTGCAAATGAGCCTGACACATCGGAAAGAGCCGAGAGCGCATTCGAGTATTTTAAGCCTCTTTACGAGCTTGCACACAAAAGCGATGTGCAAAACAGACCCGTAACCGTTGTAGTTTGCAATAACGATTATGTTAAGGATATAACGGCACCGTATATGGATGTTATTTGTCTCAACAGATATTACGGATGGTATATCTTTGGTGGAGACTTGCGTTCTGCCGAAAGTGCAATGAATGTTGAAATGGAGTATTGGAAGAAATTTAATAAGCCTGTTATGATAACCGAATACGGTGCAGATGCCGTTGCAGGACTTCACAGTAGCGTACCCGGTATGTTCAGCGAGGAATACCAAACGGAATATTACAAGACAATCAACCGTGTTTTGGATAAATACAGCTTTGTTGTGGGCGAGCAACCTTGGAACTTTGCCGATTTTGCAACGATACAAGGTGTTATGAGAGTTGCAGGAAACAAAAAGGGCATTTTTACACGAGACAGAAAGCCGAAGCTTGCGGCTCACTATTTCAGAAACAGGTGGACTGCAATACCTGATTTCGGATATAAAAAGTAAGAAAATGAACAAAAAAGTATGGCGTTTAGGAAAATTCCTTTTAGCCATACTTTTTATTTATTTCTTTTTTGCTGTGGTTGCGGGCAATATAACCGCACCGGCTTCACCTGCGTTTTTCATCTCTCTTAAAAGCAAGTCTTTTAATGCCTTGCGAACGATTTTATATGCCGGGTCTTTAATAAGATTTTTCTTTTCGCAAGGGTCAGACGAAAGGTCGTATAGATATTCCTCAACATAAACGGGTGAAGCACTCATCATCATACCTGCTACATAGCTCGGTACAGAAACGCTGTATTTATATTCGTTAGTTCTTATGGCTCTGGCACACTTGCTTTCGCTTATTTGAATATAAACACAATCTCTTGCAAAATCGCTTTGCAAATCATATCCCATAAAATGCTCGGGTATATCGATATCGGCGATTGAAAGCAGGGTTGCAGGCAGGTCAATAAGACTTACAAGTCTGTTATCCTTGCCGTTGTAGTCGAAGCCGCCACCGAATATGACAAGAGGAATATGCGTACTCGAATCGTGGCAAGAACGCTTATATTCCATATTGCGTGTTTTGAAATGGCATCCGTGGTCGCTTGTGAAAACGATAACGGTGTCGTCGTAAATTCCTTGTTGTTTCAGCTTATCAATGAGCTTGCCCAAGTTGTGGTCTATTCTGTTAATGGCTGAAATGTAGTTGGGGTAGTGCTGCTTATAGTCGCCCTTGAGAAACGATAAATCTTCGGGAATTGAATAATTTTTGTATTTTTGTATAGTGCTGTGATATCCTTCATAGCACCTTTTGTTGTTTTGGTGATGAGGCTCAAGCTGTGAAACAAACATAAAAAACGGTTTGCTAACATCTCTTTTGTCGAGATATTCCAAGGCAAAATCGTTTATACAATCAACTCTGTAGCCACTGAAATCTATCTGCTCCTCGTTTTCGTCAAAAACATAGCCGCCCTGACCGTCGGAAGTGAATTCAAGAACATCGGCTGCACGCCAATATCTGTAGCCGCCTCTTCTGCCTTTCGGAACTGCACTTTTTTCACAAAGATACCCTTCGTCTGTAGCTAAATGCCATTTTCCTATGTATGCAGTGTCGTAGCCTGCGTTTGTAAAATAATCGGCAAGATGAGGTATATCGCCGGGTAACGATTTGCCGTTTTTATAGCAGCCGCACTGTGTTGCATAAACGCCTGTTTGAAGGCAAGCTCTTGCAGGACCACACACAGGCTGGCAGGTAAAGCAGTTGCTGAAAGCTACACCGTCCCTTGCTGCATCGTAAAGATTTGGCATTACCTCCATATTAAAGGTATCGTATCTTTGCTGGTCGGTGAAATAGAATATTATATTTTTCTGTTTAGGCTTTGTAGGCGTTTTGGCTGCAGAAGCTTTATGCGACAGCTCGCCGTATATATCGCTTAAAAGTGCCTTTAAGCCTTTCTTTTCACTTGCTGTGCCTTGCTCGCTTTTAGTTTTTTCCGTAGAGTCAAGAACGCTTGCAATTAATTCAGGTAATTTATTATTATGTTCCACTGAAGCCTCCGTCAATAACGATTGATGTACCGGTTATAAAATCTGCCATTTGCGATGAAAGAAACAGTACGCTTCCCGCAACATCATCGGGCTTTGCCAAACGCTTTGCAGGGGTACGGCTTTTCATGTATGAAAGCCAGTTTTCGTCAGAAAGGTTTGATTTAATAAGAGGTGTTTCAACAAAGCCCGGACAAAGGCAGTTCACCTGTATATTAAAGCGAGCCCATTCGGCGGCGAGAGATTTTGTCAATTGAAGAAAGCCACCCTTACTTGCGCTGTAAGCAACGGCTGACGGAAGCCCCATAATGGCGCTGAGAGAACACATATTCACAATCTTTCCTTTTTTTGCAGGAATCATAAATTCTTTTGCGATAAGCTGTGCTATAAAGAATTGACTTGTAAGATTTAGCTCAATAACTTTATCCCAACCGTCTTTGGTTTCGTTTATGCTGTAGGATGAATGAGACATACCTGCATTGTTTACGAGGATATCGACCTTACCTGTGTTATTCTTTATTACGACAGCAATATTATTTCTATCTTCGTCTTTAGTGATATCACAGCAAATTGTTATGATTTTGCTGTTTGGGTATTCACTTGAAAGCTTTTCTGCGGCGTTTTTTAAGTTCTCTTCGTTGTTGTCAAGCATATATACGTCGGCACCGTTTTGAAGAAAGGCTACTGTGCTTTCAAGACCTATACCACTTGCAGCGCCCGTTATAAGAACAGACATTTCTTTAAAATTAAAATTGTAATTCATTGCAAACATTCCTTTAGCCTATTTTTATATAATCATAATATATTATATAACATCTTCTGAATTAATCAATATTTTTTTAAAAAATGAGTTAAATTTCAAAATTATGACAAATGAAAATAAAACTTTATAAAAACAATAACCGACAAAGAGAGAGTCCTTGTCGGTTATTTAAATTAAGGCTTATCTTTATTCAAGCTGAAAAATCAGTCTTTTTTGTACATTGGTCTTGCAACATAAGATGTGTGAAGAAGCTCATGTGCCTTGTGGCTGTTTGGCTCGCCAAGGAATTCTGCATAAACTGTCTTAACATCTTCGCTTTCGTGGCTCTTACGAACAGGACGAGCTTCGTCGTTTCTGTAAAGAGCTGCAGCACGAAGAGCCTTAAGGTCTGTAAAGTTACGAACTGTTGCGTACTGAACAGGCTGACCGCCACCGTTGATACAACCACCGGGACAACCCATAATTTCGATGAATGTGTAGTCTGCTGTGCCGTCCTTAACCTTATCCATAATGATCTTAGCGTTCTTTGTACCACTTGCAATAGCAACCTTAACTTCGAGATCGCCAAGCTTGTAAGATGCTTCCTTAACACCTTCCATACCACGAACGTCGTGGAATTCAGGAGAAGCGAGTGTTTCGCCTGTGATAACTTCAGCAGCTGTACGGAGTGCAGCTTCCATAACACCACCGGTTGCGCCGAAGATAACAGCAGCACCTGTACCTTGACCGAGAGGAGCGTCGCATTCCTCGTCAGGAAGAAGATGGAAGTTGATACCTGCTGAATCGATCATTCTGCCGAGCTCTCTTGTTGTGAGAACGAAATCTACGTCAGGATAGCCTGCGCCATTTTCGTCATCTCTGCCACATTCAAATTTCTTTGCTGTACAAGGCATAATTGCAACAGATACGATATCCTTAGGATCAATACCGTTCTTTTCTGCAAAGTAGCTCTTTGTGATAGCACCTTGCATCTGCATAGGAGACTTACAGGTTGAAAGATGGTCGAGCTCTGTTGGATAGTAGTGCTCGCAATATTTGATCCAGCCGGGTGAGCAGGATGTAATCATAGGAAGAACGCCGCCGTTCTTAACTCTTGAAAGAAGCTCTGTTGCCTCTTCCATAATTGTGAGG
>CAZNQI010000050.1:1500-10188 GCA_964575375.1 uncultured Faecalibacterium sp. | reverse complement strand
GAAAATACGGGAAAATACGCTTTGATATTTCATAGGTTCACCTGCCCTTGCTTATTATGGGAGAAGTGTATCATAGTACAGCCGGCAAAATATACTCAATATTTTAGGCATATTCAAAACTTTGAGTATGATACTATTCTACCGGGTGATATTTTTGATTAGCTATAAACCTTTTTATGAAACCCTTTTAGCAAAAGGCGTAACCGAATACAATCTTATATATAAGCAGGGCTTTTCTGCAAATACTTTTTATCGTATAAAAAAAGGAGAAGCAATAAGCACTAAAACATTAGATGCGCTTTGCTATGCTCTTGACTGCAATGTCAGTGATATAATTAAGTTCGAAAAAGAATAAAGATACGGCAATAAAAGACAGCCTTTTTATCGCCCGAAAAATTAATAAAAAAATTGTTCATTTTTTCTCAAAAAAGGCTTGACTTTTTTGTCGAGACTCTGTATAATAGCCAAGTAACTTATCCGGGTGTGGCGAAGTTTGGTATCGCACTTGACTGGGGGTCAAGGGGCCGCAGGTTCAAGTCCTGTCACTCGGACCATTAAAAGTGTCGCAATCCTTTATTTATAAGGGGTTGTGGCATTTTTTTGTTTAGCGTTTTTTCTCTCATACAACCTCATTTTTTGCCTTTTTTTCGCCAATTGCATACAAACTGCATACACAGCAACTTTTTGCTTTTCTTTTAATTAATATTTTTTTGCCACATTCTTTAAAGTTTGTGGTTTTTTTATTTTGCCTTTTTAAAAATACGTCAGACCTTTAACAGTCATAATCTTAGATTATATTGTGTTAAATGTCTGACTTTAAATATTTATGTAATCGGTTTGTTATTAATTATACAAACTAATTAATTCTTTATAATAGTCTTCGATGATTTTATCGTATTCTTCATCATAATGCTCAACAACCGATGTAATATCATCATTACTGAAAATCTCGAAATGGAACCAATTAATATCTTTTTCGTTATATTTCAAAAATGCTCGACTTTCTCCAGAATGAACTACACCATTGATTTTACAGGTGAAATGAACAGTATAATGACATTCATACCAGCCTGAATCTTCTCCAAATCTAAATTCGCTATCCGACACATTTATGGCTGAAATGCCATCGACTGACTTTGCGTGTTCAATAAGAGACTGACTAACAGCTGGCATTTGGTCTTCATACCACTCCTCAATATCATTAAGTGATATGTTAGCATTGGCATCTGTGCTATCTACATCTTGCGAAGTAGGATTGTTTGTTGGAGTATTAGATGAAGAACTGATAACACCTACCAACAAGAACAGCAAAACAATGCATATAATAATTGCTTTCTTTTTACTCGTTTTGCCTTTTTTCTCTTTTTTGGTAGAATGGTTTAATTTATTGTTTAATGGTGATTGAGGTTGCTCTTGCTTTAGTTCTTCATAAGTGGCGATAATGTCATTACTTGTGGGGGTATCAGGTTCTGATACTCCGAGAATCTTATTTTTTTGTGTTTGAAACTCTTCTTCGGTGATAGCGCCTGAATCTAAAAGTTGTTTGAATTTAAGCAATTCATCCGTTTGTGAAATAGGTTGAGTACTGGTCTGTTGATTTCTTGCTTCATTAGGTTTATTAATCAGTTCTTCGATTTTTTGTTTTAATACCAAAGCGTTTTGATAACCGTTTGATTGAAATATTACAGTATTTTCATCGTATGCGGAATCCATTATTTTTGAACTTTTGATTTCTTTTGAACCTGAAAAAATAAATTGAATATATCCTGCTGTTAAACCAGGTTTCTTGATTTGGACTCCCGTTAATTTTTTAATGTAGATTTCCTTTGCTCCTCTTGGAAAAGTGGAAAATGCGTTCCTTATAATAACAATTTTGTTTTCATACAATTCTATCTTTCCGTTAGAGCCTTTGAATTTATATAACATTTTAGTTCCTCCTAATTTTTAAATAAATACTTTGATTTTGTGAAATAGAAAAAATAGTGTTTTAACCTCCTTAAAAAACAAAAAGTGTGTGCTAACCGAAGTCTGCACACACGAAAAACACAGACTCGATTTAGCTACCACACAAAATCGAATATTAGTTCACAAAATTAGTGAGACTATTAAGCCTGTATTTTTGCCATAGCAAAAAACGCTCACTATAATTGTGAACAAAAATATGTTTAATATTCGATTTGTGTGGTGAGTTCATTATAACAAATACAAATAAATACTTCAAGTATGTTTTAAAAAATACTTACACCAATACCAACTCCACCGTACAACCCTCTTGAATTTTCCCCCACAATATGCTATATTAAACTATACTTCGAAAAAAACAAGGGGTGAGTGTAGTGAAACTTAAATACTACGGTACTGCAGCAGCCGAGGCGTTCCCTGCATTCTTTTGCAGCTGTGATCATTGTGAAAGAGCGAGAAAGGCAGGGGGCAAAAATATCCGTTCACGTTCGCAGGCGTTAGTGAACGACGATTTGCTTATTGATTTTCCGCCCGATACATATATGCACATTGCGTCCTACGGTCTTGATTTGAGAAAAATTGAGAATATAATCATAACTCATTCGCACATGGACCATTTGCATTATCCCGATTTGCGAAACGTTCGCCCTGTCAATGCAAAGCGCCCCGAAAATTTCGGAAAGCTTAATGTTTTCGTTTCAAACGGCTCCTCCCAAAAGATTAAAGAATTGATGGAAAGCGACAGCGAGGTACCTGAGTTTCTTGAACTTCATATCTTGAAGCCTTTTGCTTGCGTGAAAATCGGCAAATATGATGTAACACCGATTTTAGCAAACCACGATATGAAAACAGATCCGCTTAACTTTATCATCTCCGACGGCGAGAGATGTATGCTCTACGGCAATGATACGGGTTATTTTCTTGATGAGACTTGGGCGTTTTTGGAAAGAGAAAAAATCTGTTTCGATTATGTTTCTCTTGATTGCACCTGTACAGGCGACGACGGTGAGTTCGCAAAAAATCACATGACACTCAAAACCTGCGTGAATGTTAAAAATAGATTGCTTCAAATGGGCTGTGCCGATGAAAAGACAGTTTTTTGTGTTCACCATTTCTCGCACAATGGCGGCTATACATACGATGAGCTTGTGCCTGTTGCACAGAAGCTCGGTTTTATTGTGTCATACGATACAATGGAAGTAGAGTTTTAAAATCAAGCTACCTTTTCGGGTAGCTTTTTTTGTTTGACTGTAATATTGATTGAATTTAATACTTGTTAATCTGTTTATGATGTGATATAATAATATAGATTATAAGCGATTTTGCTTTACAAGGGGAAGTACAATGGAACTTACATCAATTGAGCTTGAAAAACTAAAAAAATGCGAATTCCAAATGCTTAAATGCTTCAAAGAAATTTGCGATAGCTTGAATATTAAATATTATATTCTCGGTGGTACGCTTCTCGGTGCCGTAAGACACAAGGGCTTTATTCCGTGGGATGACGATGTCGATGTTTTTATTCCGAGAAAAGATTATGAGTTGTTTTTGCAAAAAGCGCAAGAGCTTATGCCGAAGCATTATTTTTTGCAAACACACGAAACTGACGAGAACTATCCTAATAATTTTGCAAAGCTTCGTGATAGCTCTACCACTTTTATCGAAAAAAGCTGCAGAAACATTAAAATGAACCACGGTGTTTATATCGATATTTTCCCTTTAGACTATTACCCCGTATCAGCATATAAAAGAATATTATTTAAGATAAAGAAAAGACTACTCACGTGGAGAATAAATACGATTTTTGATTTAGGAAAGCTTTCCTTAAAAACTAAAATTGCTACATTTGTTTCGATTCTCATTTATCCTTCAAGAAAAAAAGCAATTGAAAAAAGAGAAAAGCTGTTTAAAAGCGTTAAGACTACAGATATGGTGGTAAATAATTCGGGTGCGTGGCTGTCAAAGGAAATCGTGCCGCTTGAATGGTGTAAGGACGGTGTTATGCTGGAGTTTGAAGGACTACAGCTTCGAGGCCCCACAGAATATGACGAGTGGCTACGCTTCGTTTACGGCGACTATATGAAACTGCCGCCCGAAAATGAGAGAATACCACATCATTTTGTCGAAGTTTTTGATTTGGAAAAACCATATACCGAATATATAAACTGAAAGTAAAAGAGGTAATATTATGATTTCGTTTAAAGATAAAGTTTTACTCATAACAGGAGGTACAGGCTCTTTCGGCAACGCTGTGCTTAAAAGATTTCTTGCAACAGATTTCAAAGAGATAAGAATTTTTTCCCGTGATGAAAAAAAGCAGGACGATATGCGACACGAATATCAAGCTGCGTTCCCTGAATTTGCCGATAAAATTAAGTTTTATATCGGTGATGTAAGAGATTTGCAGTCTGTTAAAAATGCAATGCACGGTGTAGATTATATTTTCCACGCCGCAGCACTCAAGCAAGTTCCCTCTTGCGAATTTTTCCCGATAGAAGCAGTTAAGACCAATGTTTTCGGTACCGAGAACGTACTCACTGCTGCAATCGAAGAGGGTGTTAAGACAGTAATTTGCCTTTCAACGGACAAGGCGGCTTATCCGGTTAACGCAATGGGCACATCAAAGGCTATGATGGAAAAGGTTGTTGTTGCAAAATCTCGTACTGTGTCCGAGGATAAGACTAAAATTTGCTGTACAAGATACGGTAACGTTATGTGCTCTCGCGGCTCGGTAATTCCTTTGTGGATAGACCAAATTAAAAACGGTAAGCCTATTACAATAACAGAGCCTAAAATGACAAGATTTATTATGGCACTCGACGAAGCAGTTGATTTGGTGCTGTTTGCATTTGAAAACGGTGTAACAGGTGATATCCTCGTTCAAAAAGCACCTGCTTGTACGATTGAAGTTTTAGCTCAGGCTGTAAAGGAGCTTTTCCACAGCGATACAGAAATTAAAATTATAGGTATTCGCCACGGCGAAAAGATGTACGAAACACTTCTTACAAACGAGGAGTGCGCAAAGGCGACGGATATGGGTAATTTCTATAGAGTACCCTCAGATAAGAGAGATTTAAATTACGACACATACTTTAATTCCGGTGATACAAAAAGAAACCCACTCACAGAATTTAACTCAAACAATACATTGCTTTTAGGGGTTGAAGAGGTTAAGAAAAAGCTTTTATCTCTTGACTATATTCGCGCTGAAATTGAAGAATGGGAAAACAGATAATTGGTGATATAAAATGAAAAAAGCACTCATAACAGCCCATGTGGCTTATGCTATAGAACTTTTTAACATACCTAATATTGAGCTTTTGAAAAGTCTCGGTTATGAGGTTTCGGTTGCCTGCAACTTTGAAGACAGAAGCTCACTCAGCGAAGAAAAGGTTAACGCTTTAAAGGAAAAGTTAGATAAATCAGATGTAACGTATTATCATATTGACTTTGAAAGAAATCCGTTTAAGGCTAATAATCTGAAAAGCTTTTTTGCTCTTAAAAAGCTTATAAAGAAAGAAGAGTTTGACCTTATTCATTGCCATACACCTGTTGGCGGAATCTTAACAAGACTTGCCGCAGCACCTTTCAGAAAAAAAGGTACAAAGGTTATATATACGGCACACGGCTTTCATTTCTTTGAAGGTGCGCCTAAAATCAACTGGCTCATTTACTATACAGCAGAAAAAATATGCTCGTACTTAACAGATGTTCTTATAACAATTAACAAAGAGGACTACCGTAACGCTCAAAACAAGCTTAATGCAAAAAGCGTTTATTACATCCCCGGTATCGGAATAGACACTAAAAAGCTCGGTGATGTTTGTGTTGACAAAAGCGCCAAAAGAAGAGAGCTTTCTTTACCTGACGACAGTAGGGTTCTTTTATGTATCGGAGAGCTCAGCGACAGAAAAAACCACAAAACTGCAATTGAAGCCTTGTCTAAGCTTAAAACGAAAAATGCTCATCTTTTAATTGCAGGAGTGGGAGAGCGAAAGGATGAGCTTGAAGCTTTATGTGAAAAGCTTTGTGTAAGTGATAAAGTGCATTTTCTTTCTTTCAGAACGGATATTGCCGAGCTTTGCCACACTGCAGATGTATTTGTTTTTCCGTCGCTTCAAGAGGGCTTGCCTGTTGCCGTTATGGAGGCTATGGCGTGTGGAAAAGCTGTTGTTTGCTCTGAAATAAGAGGTAACACAGACCTTATCGATGAGGGCAAGGGCGGATATTTACTGCCTTATGACAATTCCGACTTATTTGCTGAAAAGCTTGATGTGCTTTTAGAAAACGAACAGCTTTGCTTGTCGATGGGAGAATACAACAAGCAAAAAGCAAAAAACTATGACATTTCAATTATTATTGATTTAATGAAAGGTATATACAGCTAAGATGGAAAGTAATTTTTGTAAGGATATGGTTTCAATAGTAATTCCCGCATATAATGCGAGCAATTACTTAAGGGAAGCGATAGACAGTGCGCTTTCGCAAACGTATGAGAATATTGAAATCATTGTAGTGAACGACGGCTCAAGGGACGACGGTGCCACAAGAGAAATTGCTTTGTCATACGGGGATAAAATCAGATACATAGAAAAACAAAACGGTGGCTCATCATCGGCGCTTAATGAGGGCATAAAAAATATGAACGGTGAATGGTTTTCGTGGCTCAGCCATGATGATCTGTACTATCCTCAAAAGGTAAGCGAGCAAATAGCGTTTATGAAAAGTCTTTGTTTAAAAGAGGATGAAAGGTACAGACACTTCTTTTTCTGTGGCTGTGATTTTATTAACGCAAAGGGTGGCTATATAAAAAAAGCAAATTATACAGAAAACAAAAAAATGTCCGACAGTATTAATTCCTTGCCCGGTAATGAATATCTTGTTGCAGAGCCTACGAAGTACAATTTTTACGGCTGTGGCTGTCTTATTCATAAAAAGGTTTTTGAAGAAATCGGAATGTTTGACGAAAGCTTGCGTCTTATAAACGACCTTGATATGTGGTATCGCCTTTATAGCGGAGGATATGTTCTTCACCTTTTGCCTCAAAGCTTAGTTATGGGCAGAATGCACTCGGGGCAGATATCAAGAAGCATAGGCTTTTCCTATCATAACAGCGAACAGGATATGTTCTGGCAAAGAAGTCTTGATTTTTTAAAGACAAATTGCAAAGATAATTTTGATGTGTTTTATCTTTACGGCAAAAATGCCTATGAAAAAACGAGAGATGAAAACGGCGACGACGCGTTTAATATCGCTCTTTCGATAAGAAACGAAGCAAAAAGTAAATTGCTTTTACAAAAGACTGTTCTTAAAACGAAAGCGTATATTCGTTCTAAGATGAAAACTGTTTATATGAAGCTTTTTATGAAGTAACGGAGATGATTTTTTGAAGGTTGTTCAAATCAATGTAACTTGTGGTGTCGGCAGTACGGGGAAAATTTGCCTTGCCGTGAGTGAGCTGTTAAGTGAAAAGGGCATTGAAAACTATGTGCTTTATTCAGAGTATGACAGTGAAAGCAAATGTGCAATTAAATATACCGACGGCAAAAGCTTAAAGCTTCAAGCCCTAAAATCACGAGTATTGGGTAACTATGGCTTTAACTCAAAGGCTATAACAAAAAATCTCATTTCACATCTTGAAAGAATAAAACCCGACATTGTGCATCTTCATAACATTCACGGGCATAACTGTGATTTAAAAAGGCTCTTTGTGTATTTTGCGAAGAAAAAAATTAAGCTTTTTTGGACATTTCACGATTGCTGGGCATTCACGGGATATTGCACCCATTTCGATATGATAGGCTGTAACAAGTGGCAAGAATATTGCCGTGATTGTCCGCAAAGAAAAGAATACTCTTGGTTTTTTGATAAAAGCGAAATGCTGTTTCACACAAAGCAAGGACTTTTCACAGCACTCGGTCTTGACCTTACAATAATAACGCCGTCGAAGTGGCTGGCAGAGCTTGTTAAAAAGTCGTTTTTATCAAACTATGAAGTTAAGGTTATAAATAACGGTATAGACCTTGATATTTTTAAGCCCACAAAAAGCGATTTCAGAGAAAGATATTCCTTGCAAAACAAAAAAATTATTTTGGGTGTTGCATTTGATTGGGACGAGAAAAAGGGTCTTGATGTGTTTGTAAAGCTAAGTGAAGGAATGGAAGATGAATATAAGATTGTTTTAGTTGGTGTGAGCGACACCGTTAAAGCAAAATTACCGGAAAATATTTTAGCTGTTTCAAAAACACAAAATCAAACCGAACTTGCCGAAATATATACTGCGGCAGACGTTTTTTTCAATCCTACAAGGCAGGAAAATTTCCCTACGGTTAATTTAGAGGCTTTGTCTTGCGGTACGCCCGTTGTAACCTTTAATACGGGTGGCAGTCCCGAAACAATAGACAGTAGCTGTGGTGCTGTTGTTGAAAGGGATGACACAGAAAGTGCAATTAAGCTTCTTAAAAGAGTCTGCGAGGAAAAGCCTTTCAGTGCAGACAGCTGTATTTTAAGGGCTAAACAGTTTAACAAAAACGAAAAATATAAAGAATACTTAAATCTTTATTTAAAATAAAAGAAAGGCGAACGATGAGAGTATCATCGCAGGTGCTTTTATGAATATACTAATCACTGGTGCTTCGGGGTTTATCGGAAGAAATCTTTATGAAACCTTGAAGAATATAAAAGATAAAAAGGACAGAGTACACAGCGACATTGATATTGATGAAA
>CAZNQI010000050.1:0-1490 GCA_964575375.1 uncultured Faecalibacterium sp. | reverse complement strand
TGATGAAATCTGTCTTTGCGATATAAATACAAGCGAAGAACAGTTGCAACAATTTTGCAAAAAAGCCGACTTTGTTTTTCATCTTGCAGGTGTAAACCGACCGAAAGAAACGTACGAATTTCAAGAAGGCAACGCCGACTTTTCTTTAAAGCTGCTTCAATTGCTTAAGGAATACGGCAACACCTGTCCGGTAATGCTTGCAAGCTCTACACACGCTGAAAATATAAACAGCGACTACGGAAAATCAAAAAGGAAAGCCGAAGAACACTTTTTTTCTTACAGCAAGGAAACCTCTGCAAGGGTTTTAGTATATCGTTTTCCTAATGTTTTCGGAAAGTGGTGCAGACCTAATTACAACAGCGCAGTCGCAACCTTTTGCAACAATATAGCAAGAGGCTTGCCGATTACCGTAAGTGATGAAAATATTGCTTTAACTTTAGTTTATATAGATGATTTAATCGAAGAGCTTTTGTGCGCGCTTAAGGGTAAAGAGCACAGATACACACTCCAAAACGAGGAATATTGCCGTGTTCCGGTAACACATAAGGCGACACTCGGCGAAATAGTAGGTCTTATCAAAAGCTTTGAGATGCAAAGTCATACCTTGATTATGCCTGAAATACCGGACGGCTCTTTTGCAAAGAAGCTTTATTCAACCTATCTTTCATATTTACCTAAAGACAAGGTTGCATTTTCGCTCGATATGCACTCGGATGAAAGAGGTAGCTTTACGCAGCTTATAAAAAGCGAAAAATGCGGGCAGATAAGTGTTAATATCATAAAGCCGAATGTCGTAAAAGGTCAGCATTGGCACCACAGTAAATGGGAATTTTTCATCGTTGTTTCAGGTTGTGGTGTTATAAGACAAAGAAAAATCGGCACAGACGACATAATCGAACATAAGGTTTGCGCAGATGATATTCAAGCGGTGCACATTTTGCCCGGGCACACACATAATATTGAAAATTTATCTAAAACGGAAAATATGGTTGTTGTTATGTGGGCGAATGAAAGCTTTGACGAAAACAGACCCGATACATTTTTTGAGGTGGTAGAATAATGGATATTAAACTTGATTACAGCGATATTAAATTTAAAGAAAACGGAAAACTTAAGCTTCTTATTATTGTGGGAACAAGACCCGAAATAATAAGACTTTCCGCCGTTATTGAAAAGTGCAGAAAATATTTTGATTGTATACTTGCTCATACGGGGCAAAACTACGACTACAACCTTAACGGTGTGTTTTTTAAAGATTTAAAGCTTAAAGAGCCGGAGGTTTATATGAACGCAGTAGGCGATGACCTCGGTGCTACCGTGGGCAATATAATAAACTGCTCATTTAAGCTGATGAGGCAAATTGAGCCTGACGCGATTTTGATTTTGGGCGACACTAACTCTTGCCTTAGTGCAATCAGTGCAAAGAGACTTCACATTCCTATTTTTCACATGGAAGCAGGCAATCGTTGCAAAGACGAGTGTTTGCCTGA
>CAZNQI010000049.1:0-10284 GCA_964575375.1 uncultured Faecalibacterium sp. | reverse complement strand
GTACGACGGTTTTCAAGACCGTTCCGTTATAACCACTTCGGTATCTCTCCGTATTTGCCTAATGATATTACCACATCTGAACAAATATGTCAAGGCTTTTTTCACAAAAAAGCGAAAAATATTTCATCACCGCCCTAAAAATCACAACAGTGATGAAATATTTTTTAAATTACTTATTCTGCCAAGGTGTTTTTGAAATAGAGAATTTCGCCTGTCCTGTTAAACAGTATACCCGAAACATCCTTACTTGATGCATAATAGATTTCGCTTTCGTAAAGAGGGATAATAACTGCAGCATTGATAAGATACTCCTCTGCCTTTCTTGCCGCCTTTGTGCTTCCTGCAATACCCGAAGAAAGCTTTATATTCTTAACCAATGTATCATATTTACTATCTTTAAAATTAACTATGTTGTTTCCACCGTTTGTTGTAAGGCTGTTGAACGCAGAAAAAGCAGTATTCCCCGTAAAATTAATGTTAGTCAAAGCAATTTGATATTCACCTTTTTGTACTCTTGTTTTCAATGTATCCTCATCCGTTGTTTCCACGAAAACATTAAAGTTAATACCAAGGCTTGCTTGCCACGACTGCATAAGCGACCTTATAACGCCCTCATAATCGGTTGAGCAGAGAACCGTTACTTCTATATCCGTGGCATTTATAGCGTTTAACCCCTTTGTAAAAAGTGCACTCGGTTTACTGTTTTCATAAGGCTCAATTTCTCCCACAAGCTCACGATACACCGCACTGCCGATTGTCATGCTTTGAGGTATTATACCCTTTGTGTTAATTGCAGAAAGATTATTTGAAAGAACATCCGTATCAAGAGAAGCTGCAATTGCTCGTCTGATGTTCACATTTGAAAGAGCTGTGTCCGAGCAATTAAAGATAAGCGACAAAGAGCCACTGCTGAAAGGATAGACCGTATATCTTTTTTTGTTTTCTATATTTGTTTTTTGTACTTGTGTCAAAGGAGTAACTGTATATATTTCATCCTGAAGCTTTTTAAGTCTGGTGCTTTGTTCGTTGTTTATCGAATAATAAATCGAACGCGGCATAACATTTTCACTGTCGTAATATCCGGTGTTTTTTCTGAGAGTAATTGCCGTATCGTCAGCCCAGTTGTTTATATAAAACGGACCGTTATATATAAGGTATTTTGTTGAAAGACCGTATCTCCCTTTAGTTGCCTCAAAAAATTCTTCGTTACACGGCATACAGGCACTGTCGAGCAATGTATATAAAAAATCAGGGTCCGCCTTTTGCAACGTTATTTCTAACACGAACTTACTTTTCGCTTTAACTCCCAGCTTTTTTTCGGAAAGAGTTCCGTTTGCAACCTTTTCAGCATTTTTTATGCAATACAGCGAAGCTGCTCCCGGAGATTTCGTTTCAGGACGCAAAGCCCTTCTGAAAGCAAAAACAAAATCATCTGCCGTAACCGTCTTATAGGTTGTTTCGCTGTTTTTCTCACCCATTAAGGCTGCCGCAGAGGTACTCACTCGCCATTGGCTGTCCTGTCTTAAATTGAAAGTATAAACAAGTCCGCTGGGGGAAACGCTGTAGCTCTCGGCAACAGCCGGCACTATCATACCCTCCTCGTCAATGCCTACAAGACCTTCAAAGCAGTTTGCAATAATATTTTTTGCACCAACATAGGATATTATCTGAGGGTCGAGATATTCCGGGTCGTTATCTATCGGATAGTATATTGTTGCCTCGGCACCCTTAACTGAATCGCAACCCGTAAAAAGGCTGCACACCGCTAAAATACATAATATTACACAAAGTGATTTCTTTAACATTTTTTTCATTCCTTACTTTAATAATAAATGGTTTATTTTTCTTTTTTGAAAATAAACTTCACATCTTTATGGTATAATATAATGTAAAGTTTAGGAGGTTAAAATTATGGATCTTTCATATATATTGATTTCGTTATCAATCTTAACTGCTATATTACTTATTATATGCATCTCTCTTCTCTTTATTGTGCTAAAAAAGAATAATCAGCAAGATTATAATTCTCTTTTAGCTACTAACGAAGATTTAAAAAGGCAAATACTTGATTTGAAAACTCAAATTAAACAGGTTTCATTTGACATAAGTAAGGTTATCCGTGAAGAGTTCGCAACAAGCAGAATGGAAAACTCAGCCGTTCAAAGCGAGCAAAGAAAGGAAATTTCTATAGCTTTAGGTGAAATGAGAAAGCAAATAGAGGTCTTGGCTAAAGAGAGCTATGAATTTAACATTAAAATGCAGGAAATGATATCTAAACGCCTTTTTGATATCAGCAAAAGTAACGAAGAAAAGCTTGAACAAATGCGTTTAACAGTTGACGAAAAGCTAAACGAAACGCTCACAAACCGTCTTAATTCATCGTTTAAAACTGTAAGCGACCAGCTTGAGAATGTTTATAAGTCTCTCGGTGAAATGAGAGAGCTTTCAACCGGTGTTACCGAACACGTCGGCTCACTCAACCGTATTCTTACCAACGTTAAAGCAAGAGGCACCTGGGCAGAGGTTCAGCTTGAGGGTATACTTGATCAAACCATTCCCGGTATGTACGACAAAAATGTTATGACAGCCGCAAGCTCCAGAAATATCGTTGAGTTTGCCGTAAGAATCCCGTCAGGCGATGATAAGGGTGCTATAACCTATCTTCCGATTGACTCAAAATTCCCCGTTGAAAGCTATATAAGACTTTGCGAGGCTGCCGACAAGGGAGACACTGCCGCCTCGGAGGCTGCAAGAAAAGAGCTTGAAAGAACAGTTCTTACGCAAGCAAAGGAAATCAAAAAGTATATTAACGAGCCTGCCACTACCCCATTTGCTATTATGTATCTTGCAACAGAGGGGCTTTACAGCGAAATTATCTCCTCAAAGAACGGTATTGCAGAAAAGTGCCACAGCGAGCATTCCGTTATGATTGCAGGACCCAGTACAATAACAGCACTTCTCAATTCTCTTTCAATGGGATTCAGAGCAATGGCAATTAACGAAAAAGCAAAGGAAGTCCGAACTGTTTTAGCCGCCGCAAAGGCACAATACGATAAATTCGGCACCCTTCTTGAAAAAGCACGAAAGAAGATAACCGAAGCAGGCAAGAGCCTTGATGAAGCACAAGACAGAAACACTAAAATTCAAAAGAAGCTAAAAACAGTTGAAGCTATTGATACAGATACAGCAACACAGCTTTTAGGACTTGATGAAAGCACAGATGAAGACGACGAATTTTAAAGGATGGCAAGAATAATGAAAGAGCTTGGATATTACAACGGAAAATACGGTGAGCTTTCTGAAATGACCGTTCCGATGAACGACAGAGTGTGTTATTTCGGCGACGGTGTTTATGACGCTACCTATTCAAAAAATTATATAATTTTCACTTTGATGGAGCATATTGACAGATTTTATAACAGTGCTGCAGCTTTAAAAATTGAATTGCCCCATACAAAGCAGGAATTTGCCGACATATTAAACGATATGGTAAGAAAAATGGACACAGGAAGTAATTTCGTTTATTGGCAGGCAACAAGAGGTACGGGTACACGAAATCACGCTTTCCCCTCAAACGGCGAAAAAGCAAACATTTGGATAACAATTGTTCCGAAAGATATTATGCCGACATACAAAAAAGTAAAGCTTTGCACAATGCAGGATACAAGGTTTTTACATTGCAATATTAAAACGCTGAACCTTATTCCGAGTGTTATGGCATCGCAAAAGGCAAAGGAGCTTTCCTGTGCCGAAACCGTTTTCCACAGGGACGGCAGAGTTACGGAATGTGCCCACAGCAATGTGCATATAATTAAAAACGGTGTGTTTCAAACTGCACCGTGCGACAATCTTATTTTGCCCGGTATCGCAAGACGACACCTGCTTTCCGCTTGTCAAAGACTCGGTATACCTACTTTAGAGGAGCCGTTTTCTTTAGATGAGATGTTTTCGGCAGATGAGATACTCATTTCCTCTGCAGGCTCGTTAGGTCTTGCCGCAGAAGAAATTGACGGCAAAAAGGTCGGTGGTAAGGCAAGCGATATTTTAAAGCGTATACAAGATGAGGTACAAAGAGAATTCGATGAAGAAACAAGCGTGAAAGGATGATTTTATGACAAAAGCATACCACAGAGTCTTCGCTGAAATTAATCTTGATGCTGTTTGTAAAAACTTTTGCTCATTGAAAAGCCTTTGCAATGAAGATGTTATGACCATGGCTGTTGTTAAGGCTGACGCCTACGGACACGGTGCTGTAGAAATTGCAAATCTGCTCCGAAACAAAGCAGATTATTTTGCTGTTGCAACCTTAGAAGAAGGTATCGAGCTTCGAGAAAACGGTATTCTCTCTCCCGTTTTAATTTTGGCACACTGTAGTCCTTTACAATACGAACAGCTATTGGAATATAACATCATTCCGACTATATATAATCTTGACGAAGCCTTAATGTTAAACCAATGTGCTGAAAATGCTTGCAAAACAGCAACCATTCACATAGCAGTTGACACGGGTATGAACAGAATCGGCTTTGATACGAGTGATGAATCAATTTCAGCCGTCGAGAAAATATACAATCTTACAAATATCAATGTTGAAGGCATTTTCTCACACTATGCAAAGGCTGATTTTGAAGATAAAACAAGCACCGATGCACAAACAGCTCTTTTCGATTGTTTTATTGAAAAGCTCGAGGCAAAGAATATCATTATCCCCATAAAGCATATTTGCAACAGTGCCGGTGTTATAGACCTTCATAAGCACTACAATATGGTAAGACTCGGTATTGCTCTTTACGGTTTATATCCCTCAAACGAGGTCAAAAAAGACAAAATAAAGCTTATTCCTGCTATGCAAGTATTTTCCCATGTCATCCATGTTAAAGCTGTTAAAAAGGGCAGTGAAATCGGCTACGGCGGAATTTACAAGGCACAAAGCGACAGAGTAATTGCTACCGTTTCAATCGGATATGCCGACGGCTTCAAGCGCGCTCTTACGGAAAAAGGATATATACTCATAAACGGAAAGAGGGCACCTATTACAGGCAAGGTATGTATGGATCAAATTATGGTAGATGTTACCGATATAGAAAATGTTAAGGTCGGAACTCTTGCCGTAATTATGGGAAAAAGCGAAAACGAATACCTTTCTGCAGAAATTTTAGGCGAGCTCAGCCACAGCTTTTGCTATGAAATAGTTTGTACATTTACAAAAAGAGTTACAAGAATATACAGAACCGGAGAATAAAAAATGATTAGATTTGAAAGTGATTACACTCAAGGTGCAGTTCCGCAAATTATTGAAAAATTAACCGAAACAAATATGGAACAAACCCCCGGATACGGTATGGACAAATACTGTATCAGTGCCGCAAGCAAAATTAAAGAAAAGCTTCAATGCGAAAATGCCGACGTGCATTTCTTGGTTGGCGGTACACAAACAAACCTGCTTTTCATATCAAGCGTACTTCGTCCCTATCAAGGTGTTATTTCTTCATCAGTGGGACATATCAATGTACACGAAACAGGCTCAATAGAAAACTGCGGGCATAAGGTTTTAACTATCGACAGCTTTGACGGTAAAATCACAGCTGAAGCCATTGACAATATGGTGCTTTCACACTTTACAGACTCCAACTTCGAGCATACCGTTCAGCCCGGTATGGTTTACCTTTCATTTCCTACCGAAAACGGTGCTGTTTACTCAAAGAGAGAGCTTGAACGTATTTACGATGTTTGCAAAAAACATTCGATCTATCTTTTCATAGACGGTGCAAGACTCGGTTACGGTCTTGCAAGTAATAAATGCGATATTTCATACAGCGAATTCCCCACTCTTTGTGATGTGTTTTATATCGGCGGAACAAAAGTAGGCGCACTTTTCGGTGAAGCACTTGTTATCACAAACGACAGCTGCAAAAAAGACTTCCGTTATATGGAAAAGCAAAAGGGTGCTATGCTCGCAAAGGGCAGACTTTTAGGCTTACAGTTTGAAGCTCTTTTCACAGACGACTTATACGAAAAGATTTCAAAGCACGCAATTTCACTCGCTATGGAAATCAGAAATACCTTTCTTAAAAAGAAAATTCCTCTTTACTATGATTCCTACACAAATCAGCAGTTCCCGTCTCTTACAAAAGAGCAATACGAAAAGCTAAACGAAAACTTTGTAAGCTCCTATTGGTGTGAGGACGAAGACAGAATTGTTGCAAGATTTTGCACAAGCTGGGCAACTAAAAAGGAAGATGTTGAAACATTGATAAGAGCTATTGAGTTACTGTAAAACCAAACTGCCGATGTGTTTTATCGTGTGGCTTTGCCACACGATAAAACGGGGCGCCGAACCGTGTCTCGTGCGAAAATTCGCACGAGAATTTTTGCTTTTGCAAAAATGGGGCGATGGTCTCCCATCGCCCCCACGGTTCGGCGCCCCCTGCTGCAACAAAGTGCTATGCGCTTTGTTGCAGCCCTCATTCACTCAAACTTTCTTTTCAAAACATCCTTTATCAATTTCATAAGTGTATCTAAAAGCATTTGTAAAATATCAAAAAAATCGTTCATAAAAGCCACCTCAAATAAATATTATCATACACATATTCACAAGTCAATATAAAACAGTACTTGCTATTTATGTTAAAAAATGCTATTATTATATGAACAGTATAACAAAGACTTTATAAAATAACTTAAAATGAAAACACATTCTAAGGAGTTTTTTATGAGCAAAGCAACTTTAATTGTTATGGCTGCAGGTATGGGCAGCAGATACGGCGGACTTAAACAAATCGATCCTATTGGCCCAAACGGCGAAATTATAATCGACTATTCTGTTTTTGATGCCGCAAAGGCAGGGTTTGACAGGGTAATATTTGTTATCACAAAAAAGATAGAAAACGATTTTAAGGCTATAATCGGCAATAAATTGGACGGAAAAATTGAGGTAGCATACGCTTATCAAGATATCAATGATTTACCGGACGGTTTCACTGTACCCGAGGGTCGCATAAAGCCTTGGGGTACGGGACACGCTGTGCTTTCCTGCAAGGATATGATAGACGGTCCCTTTGCCGTTATAAACGCAGATGACTACTACGGCAGAGAAACCTTTAAGCTCGTTTATGACGAAATAACAAAAGAGAAAAAGGATACCGACAAGTACCAATTCTGTATGGTTGGCTTCAAGGTTGAAAATACTCTTACCGAAAACGGCCACGTCGCAAGAGGTGTTTGCGAAACAGATGAAAATTCGTATCTTACAGATATTGTTGAAAGAACAAAAATTGCTTTGCGAGACGGTAAGATTATGTTCACCGAGGACGATGAACAAACCTGGACGGAAATACCGTACGGCAGTACAGTTTCAATGAACTGTTGGGGATTTAGCATCGATATGATGAAAGAGCTTGAAAAGAGATTTCCTGTTTTTCTTCAAAAGAATAAGGATAACGCTGTAAAGTGCGAATACTTCCTGCCTTTTGTTGTTGACGACCTTTTAAAAGAGGGTAAAGCAGTAGTTAAAGTGCTTGACACAACCGAAAAATGGTACGGCGTTACATATAAAGCAGACAGAGAACTCGTAGTTTCTGCGCTAAAAGAAAAGGCTGAAAGCGGCTTTTATCCAAAACAGCTCTGGTAAAGGAAAATTACAATGGAAATGACAACAAAACAAGCAAACGAAAGAATGAAGGATGGCAGACTCTATTTGCCGAACGACGAAAGCATCGCTGCAAGACAGCTCGAATGTCTTGAAAAGCTTTACGATTTCAATGCAACAAGACCCCTGCAGCAAGAAAAACGCACACAAATGCTTAAAGAGATGTTTGCCGAAATCGGCGAGGGATGCTATATCGAGCCTCCGCTTCACGCTAACTGGGCAGGCGCAAATGTACATTTCGGAAAAAATGTTTATGCTAACTTCGGTTTAACGCTTGTTGATGACACAGACATTTTCGTGGGTGATAACGTTATGTTTGGCCCTAATGTTGTTATTGCAACCGCAGGACATCCTGTGGAGCAAAACCTACGTTATCTTCAAATGCAATTTAACATTCCCGTGCATATAGGGACTAATGTTTGGATAGGTGCTTCTTCGGTAATTTTGCCCGGTGTTACCATAGGCGATAATACGGTTATCGGTGCCGGAAGTGTTGTTACAAGGGATATTCCCGAAAATGTTGTCGCTGTAGGTAACCCTTGCAGGGTACTTCGTCCTATTAGCGAAAGGGATAAAAAGTATTATTTTAAAGACAGAGAAATTGATCTTGAAATTCCCGAAACCGATTGCCCGTAAATTTCTTCGATTTTAGTTTTTTTACATAGGAAACTTATCCTTTTTGCCTTTTAAAATTGTTGATATCGGAATATAATATATACAGGAAGAAGAAAACAAAAGCTTAAGGAGACTGACCAATTATGTAGCGACATTTTTCTGTAAATTATGTATATACAAACAATCGGAACCATACATTTCAAAAGGTGATTATATAAAATGAATAAACCAAACGATAACATACAAATCGTGCCTGTTGTTCTTTTAATTGCATCAAACCACACAATGACAGGTACACCAACAAACAACTTAAATCAAGCTCTTTCAAAATTTCAAGAAGCATTGAATACAAACGAGTATTTGAAAAACTATGTCGAATTTTCATTAGTAACCCTCACAACCGACTTTAACGCTCCTATCAAATGGGTTACAGGTAAAGATGTCAGTATGCCGCATATAAAAGCTGAAGGCTCTTACAAGCTTGAAAACGGTCTTGCAAAAGCACTTGATTTAATAGATATTAAATTAGAAAACTATTTTAAAAAATACCATTTCGACGCTTCGCCGGTTCTTATTATGATTTCTGACGACTTTTCCTTTACCGACCGTACTATTTTAACCAGAATTTCCGGTATGATAAAGGATGACAAGCTAAAGGTTATTTCGTTAGACCTTGACGGTACAGAAGAAAGCTTTGCAACCTGTCTTCCGTCTCCAAGCGAGATTTATGTTCTTGAGGACGACAACAATTATGATTACACCGACTTTTTTAATGCTATTGAAGCTTACTTAATGAAAGCTACTACCGCCAACCCGAATTCGGCTGCGGATAATTCATCCTGTATAATAGCTGATGTTTGGCAAAAGCTGTCAATTAAACTAAGCGATATTCCCTGCAAGTAAAAACTGACTATTAATAAAGGACTGCAAACGCAGTCCCTTTATTTTTTATTTTATTTTCACACTCTTGACACTACTCCAAGCACTATATACCGTACCACTGTCCGTATTCTTATACGCTCTTATCTTAAAGTAATAATATTTACCGCTCTTAAGATTTGAAACGGTAGCTTTAACGGTATTTCCCTTGTAAGCAGCATACTTTTTAAAGCCACTGTCCTTACTTGTAGAATAATAGATTTGATAGCCTGTTTCGCCACTTACATTATTCCAATTGATAACAGCTTTACCCTTTGAAGTGGAGGAGATTTTAGTAATAGACGTAGCCAAAGGCTTCGTTGCAGTAGCAATTGATTTGTAACTGCTGCTGTACACCAACTTACCGTCGCTGTTTTTGATATAAGCCTTTACCGCAAATTTATATTTTGTTCCCGAATTGAGCTTTTGAACATTATAAGACGTTGCAGTTGTGGACTTAATTTCTTTCCACTTTCCGTCTGTGTATCTGTACACCTTATAGCCCGTTGCACCACTAACCTTGCTCCAAGTAAGCTTTACACTTGAAGCTGTTTGTGTTGCCGTAAGCTTGCTTACAATAGCCGGGCAGGTCTTGGTTTCTACGATTGTATACACATCGCTCCAAACCTTTTCACCGTTTATTACCGTATACGCCTTAACACTGAAACGATATTTTGTGTTAGCTTTAAGATTTTTAACTGTGTAGCTTGTACCTTCAAAAGTAACGAGTGAACTTGATTTTTTCTTATTGTAGTCGTACTGATATACTCTATATCCGGTTGCACCTTCAACAGCTTTCCAGGTGAGCTTGATTTCATTTGATTTAGGTGTTGCTGTGAGCTTTGAGGTTTTACCGGGTTTACCGTCGCTTATGGTAAAATAGTAATTACCGCTGGAATCATTTTTAGATACAGATAAATAGTAAGTGCCCTTACTTAGAGTTATAACTTCAGATATAGTAATTATTTTAGAATCATTACAACGAGGATTATACCTTGCAATTTGATTTCCCACCGAATCAAATATTGTTATATAAATCCAACCCATTCCTTTAGAACTAAAACTTAAAATAGCGTTCATATTCGATGTTACTGTAAATTTAT
>CAZNQI010000048.1:0-10305 GCA_964575375.1 uncultured Faecalibacterium sp. | reverse complement strand
GTTACCGTCCATTTCGAAAGTAACGCCGTTTCTGAAATCACCTGCTGATACCATAATTAGTATTCCTCCGAATTTAAAATTTATTTTTACCAGACCATTTTATAACAAAAACACATATTTTTCAAGTCTTTTTTCAAAATAGATTATATTAAACTTATGTTAAGAAGAAAATTCTTACATTTTTTCTACAATTCACAAATTATACTTTTGTTTTTTTACAATATGTGATAAGATAAAAACGGGAATTCAATATAAACAGGGATGTGATTTGCAATGAAAAAAATTATCTCAATCATAAGCTTACTTTGTATGTTTCTTTGCCTTTGCTCTTGCAAAGACAAAACGAATACTGCCGATAACACTGCCTCTAACGAATTACAAACGGTTACCGTAACCTTTCCCGAGGGCTACACAGCAGTACAAATCGCTGAAAAATTGGAGGAAAACAATGTTTGCTCAGCACATGACTTTATGACAGTGTTAAACAGCAGCACCTTTATTTTTTCCAACGGCTATAAATTTATACCATATATAAGTAATATTTCACAAAGAGCCTTTAAGCTGGAGGGATATATTTTCCCCGACACCTATGAATTCTATGTAGGAGAAAGTGCCGAAAAAGCTCTTTCAAGATTTTTAAGCAATACAAATAAAAAGCTCAAGGATGAATATTACACAAGGGCAAAGGAGCTCGGCTACACAATTGATGAAATTATCACACTGGCTTCAATAATTCAAAAAGAAGCGGGCGATAAAAACGAAATGAAAAAGGTGTCCTCCGTGCTTCACAACCGTTTAAACAGCACTCAGTATAAAAGCTTGCAGTGTGATGTTTCTGTAAACTATATCAACAACTATATAACCGATTCGCCTTACTTGGACGGCAACACAGAAAGATTCAACGACCTTTACAACTCATATAAGTGCATCGGTCTTCCGCTCGGTGCTATATGCAATGTAGGCATCGACGCAATTGAAGCCGCCCTTTACCCGGAAGACACAAACTACTATTTCTTTGTAACCGACAGTAATATGAATTACTACTACGCATCAACCTATGCAGAGCATCAAAAGAATTGCAGCTTTGCACTTAACTCATAAAATATAAAGGGTAATTTCTTCATCCCGGAAGACGTGCAAGGGTACTGCGAGAGAACAAAAAAACGTCTGAAAAAAGCAAAAAACTATCTTACTAAATCATTAATAAATAAAAGCAGATATTATTGAGTACACCAACTCAAAATACCTGCTATTTATTTTTCTTTTCGGTCTGCGCTTAATGCCGCAGTCCCCTTTTTATTTAAGCGAATCTAACGCATCCTCAATAATAGCTTTCCATTCATCGTGCGTTTTGGTACCTATAACGCTTTCGCCTATCTGTTTTCCGTTTTCGTCAACAAAAATCACTTGCGGCACGGAATAATCTCCCGTAAGCTTAAGCTCCTTTAAATCTTCGTACGGTAAAAGATTGAGGAAGCTGAGCTTTTCTTCATCAATAACCTTCAAAGCTTCTTGCAAAACTGAGCTGCTGTATGTACCGTCTTCGTTTTCATAAAGTCCGCAAACAAAGCCTATAACCTGCAAGTCGTCATACTCATTGCCGAGCTCATTAAAGTCGGAAAGATTTGTAAGGCAGGTTGGCACATAAGGTATCCAAAGATTAATCATAGTCAGCTTTTTTTCTTTCAAAACGCTCTCATCGTAGGTGTTGCCCTCAAGGTCTGTAGCGGTAAAGCGAGTAAAAACTGTATCCTCTGTGAGCTTTTTGACTTTCTTTTCATCAGTGCTTTGATCAGTCTGTGTCTTATCGTCGTTTTCACCTGCTTCATTATCAGTACAGCCGACAAAGCATACCGTAAAGAAAACAATTAAGCAAAGCAGTATTGCAGTTATTCTTTTCATAAATAGAATCACTCCTTACAATTGGCAACCCCTTAATATCTTATTTTTTAAAGCCCTTAACTATTTTGGAGAAGCCACCCTTTTTGCCGTTACACAAATCAAGTAAGCCCTCAACCGATCCAGGCGGAATAAGACCTCCCGTAAAGCCGCTGAACGAACGAAGCGGCATATCCTTTATCGATTCTGTTATCATATCGGGATTTTCCGCTGTCAGGGACACAACCTTTGCGCCAACCGTAAGTGTACCGTAAAGCACCTTACCGAAAGCACTGCAAGCAACCTGTGAAACGGAGCTGTTGATTGTAAGCTCACCCTTTTTGAAATCTCTGTTATTCGGAAGAGCTCTTCCGAGAACTGCCTGAAACTGTCTTTCGGGAACACTTGCCATAGTGTCTACAGAGTAATAAATAGGTGCTGTCTTTCTGTAATCGGGCACCTCTGCCTCAGGCTTATCGGTTTCAACCTCAACTGCAGCGTAAAGTCTGCTGTCTCTTGAAGAAGCAGAAACAATAATCTTGTATTCTCCGCTTTCTGCGTGCCAATCATTGATATTGACATTGTAGAAGCTGAAAGCTCTCTCATCAAGCTCAATTGATACCTTTTTCTTTTCGCCCGCCTTAAGGAATACCTTGCTGAAGCCTTTAAGCTCTCTGTCTGCTTTATAAATTGTGCTTTCAGGTGGGCAAACATAAACCTGCGCAACCTCTGCACCGTCTACATCGCCGACATTCTTAAGAGTAAAGGTAACTGTAAGCTTTTCGCCGCCAACAATTTTCTTTTTGGACAGCTTAATGCCGCTGTACTCAAACTTTGTATACGAAAGGCCGTGTCCGAAAGGATACTGAACAGTCTTTTTAGCCTTGTCAAAATAACGGTAACCAACAAAAATACTCTCTCTGTATTCAACTGTTCTCGGGCCCATCGGGAAATACTTGTGAACTATGTTATCCTCGTTGTTGAACGGGAATGTTTCTGCAAGCTTACCGCTCGGGTTAACCTTACCATAGATAATATCATAAGCAGCCTCGCCGCCTGCCTGACCACCGAGATAAAGGTTAAGAATAGATTTAGCCTTGCACTCCCATGTATCAATTTTAACAGGCGAACCGCAAGAGAGTACAACAACAATATTTTCGTTAACCTTTGCAAGCTCTTCGATAAGGATATTATGGCTCTTCGGCATATTGATATGCTTACGGTCGAAGCCTTCGCTCTCATAAGCGTCTGTAAGACCTGCAAACACAAGAACAACATCCTTGCCCTTTGCTACCTTAACAGCTTCATCAATGAGCTTCTTTTGATAGCCGTCGCCCTTAAGACTGTAGCCCGGTGCATAAGCAAAGGATTGACCTGCTTTTCTCATAGCCTGTGTGAAAGACACCGTCTTCCAAGGATTGATATGGCTTGAGCCTGCACCTTGATATCTTAAATTCTTTGCAAGAGCACCGATAACTGCAACTCTTTGAGTCGGCTTCAAAGGAAGAACAGAGTCTGTATTTTTAAGAAGCACTGCAGATTGAGAGGCAGCCTTTTTTGCAATTTCGTGGTGAGCTTTATAATCTATCTTATATCCCTTGCCCTCATTTTTCTTGCAATCAAAAGCAAACTTAATCATTCTGAGAACAATTTTATCGAGGTCGCTTTCATCGAGCTGACCGTTCTTTACTGCCTCAACAATAAGCTTATCGTTCATACCGTTGTTGCCCGGCATTTCAAGATCAAGACCTGCTTTTATACCCGCAATTCTGTCGTTAACAGCACCCCAGTCCGAAACAACAATGCCCTCAAAGCCCCATTCATCACGAAGAATGTCTGTAAGCATACGCTTGCTGTCGGAAAGATACTCTCCGCCGAGTCTGTTGTAGCTGCACATAATCGTTGTAGGCTGTTGTTTTTTTACTATGTATTCAAACGCAGAAAGATATATCTCACGAAGTGCTCTTTCATCAACAACAGAGTCAACACTCATTCTGATATGCTCTTGATTGTTTGCACAGTAGTGCTTAAGGCTGACACCAACGCCGTTATCCTGCACACCCTTAACAAAAGCTGCGCCCAAACGAGAGGTAAGAAACGGATCCTCGGACATATATTCAAAGTTTCTGCCGCAAAGAGGACTTCTCTTGATGTTTATGCCCGGGCCGAGTACGGTTGTTACCTTATACGCCTTTGCTTCGTCTGCAATTGTTGCACCCACTTGTTCAAGCAATTCGGGATCCCAGCTGCTTGCTGTTGTAACTGCTGTCGGAAAACAGGTTGCAATTTCGCTTTTTTGCATTATGTTTGTGCCGCCTGTTTGTACTTCTTTACGAAGACCGTTAGGACCGTCGCTCATCCATACAGACGGAATACCAAAACGCTCAATAGGCTTTGTGAGCCAAAACGTAAGACCTGAGCAAAGCGACGCTTTTTCCTCCAAGGTCATCTCAGAAAGAATCTGTCGATAATCTTTTTCCATATCAATTTCTCCTTTACATAAGCATAATACTAATAAAATATATACCTTTAATAAAATACCAAAATTATAATAAAATTTCAATACTTCTTTTGATATTTATTATTAAAACACATCAAAAAACCTATCCCTTTATTGACAAACGCACCAATTAGTTATATCATTAGCATAGCGAAGTCTGTTATCAAAAAGTATACATACAATTTAGCTCAAAATATTAAACAACAATATCAGAAAACATATATTGTTATACATCAAATTTTGTTTACGGAGGAACTTTATGGGTTTTATTATTGCAGTTTCCAGATTGGCATTGCCCCTAATAACCATTACACTGCTTATAAAGTGTATGCTCACCCTTTTGCTTGGTCATCCCGGAGAAAAAACTTACGGATATATTGTCGATATGCACACAGGCGATCGCCACGAGCTTAATATGTGGGAAACCTCTATCGGCAGAAGCAACACCTGCGATATAGTTTTAAATTACGACAGTGTTGCAAGAAGCCACGTTGTAATTACAAGAAGAATCGACGGATGGTACATCTATGATGTTTCTTCAAACAAAACACCCATCAAAATTAACGGCAGCAGCGTTCAGAAAAGGCAAACCGTAATTGCAGGTGATATTATAACGCTCGGTAATGCTAAATTCCGTTTTGAGGTTATTGACGACCCGGTTCAAAAGGTCGGCAAGCAACGAAAAGTGAAAAAGCAAAAGAAGAACGCTCCGCCACCCGTTCAGCAAACACAGCCTGTTCAAACTGCTCCTATACAGCTCAAGCAGCAATATCAAGGCGTTACTACCTTTGAAACACCGGTTGACCCCCAAAAAATACGCAAAACAGTACAACACTGCATAATAAACAAGGATACGGGCGAAACATTTATTCTTTGCGGTACACAGGTTACTGTCGGCAAAGCAAGAAACAACGATATAAAGCTTCAATCCTCTCAAGCCGCAAAGCACCACGCAGTTATATCCTTGTTTGAAGACGGTTGGGCAATTGAACCGTTGCCGGGAGCAGACACTTATGTTAACAAAAGCCACGTTACTTCAGCATACCGTCTTGTAAACGGCGACATCATTGCTTTGGCAGATGAAAGACTTTACTTTGAAGTACGAACCAAAACAATTTCTTAAAGGAGGTATAGAATGAGAAAGAAAACAAACACCTTATCCTTCGCCGAAAAAATAAGGCGCAGATACAAATATGTTGACAGAACCTTCATTCTGTTTCTCCTTACGGCTTTCCAAGTGATTTCCTTCACCCCCGTTATTTTCAGCGACAGTAAGATTTACTTCGGCGTAGCGTTGCAGCTGATTTTCTACATCGGCTTTGAATGGTTCTATGTGGGTGTAATGCGCTTTATATTCAAAAAGCTGAACTTTGAGCTTGAATTTATCGCATTTTTCCTAAGCGGTATAGGTCTTTGCCTTACTGCAAGTGTTAATAAAGGCAGTATGCTAAAGCAGCTCATAACCGTTATTGCAGGTGTAATAGTATATGACATCCTGCTGTGGTTTATTATGGATGTTAAAAGAGTTATGTTTTTAAGAACTCCTCTTGCGATTTTCACAATACTGTTTTTTGCAGGCTCGTTTGCCTATATCAAGTTTTTTGTAGGACCAATCAACGGTGCATACAACTGGCTGTCCTTTAACGGCTTTACAATTCAGCCGTCCGAGTTTGTTAAGATAGCTTTCATATTCGTAGGTGCCGCCACTCTTGATAAGCTGCTTACAACAAAAAACATTTATATGTATATCGCCTTTTCTATGGCGTGTATAGGCGTCCTTTTCCTTATGAAGGACTTTGGTACAGCTCTCATATTTTTCTTTACGTTCATTGTAATTTCGTTTATGCGCTCAGGTGATATAAGAAGCATCGCTTTCATCTGCGCCGCTGCACTTATAGGTGTTGTGCTTATACTTTACTTTATGCCTCACGTTGCGGCTCGTTTCGCAGCATACAGACACGTTTGGGACGATGTATACGGCAAAGGCTATCAGCAAACAAGAGTTCTTATCTACGCTGTAAGCGGCGGACTTTTCGGTTTAGGTATAGGTCAAGGTGCGTTAAGAAACGTATACGCTGCAACAACCGACCTTGTTTTCGGTATGATTTGCGAGGAATTGGGTATTCTTATCGCTTTTCTTATCGTGCTGTCTTTTGCTTTCCTTGCAGTTTATGCGGTTATCAGCTCAAAAAGCGCACCGTCTACTTTCTATTCAATAGCTGCTTGTTCAGCCTCGGCAATGCTTTTGTTCCAAATATGTCTTAACATTTTCGGTATAACGGACTTGTTACCTCTTACAGGTGTTACTCTTCCGTTTATAAGCCAAGGCGGCTCCAGTATGATATGCTCCTGGGCACTGTTCGCATTCATAAAATCGGCAGATATCAGAGCTTATCCGAAGCTCTATAAAACATAAGAGGTGAAAAGATGAAAACAACAACAAAAAGAACATATATCATTTTACTCTTGATTGCCGTTTTCTTAATAGGTCTTGGTATTATGCTTTTCTCGTTTATCACAAACGGCAATTCGTGGGTGGCAAACAGAGCGAATGCACATATTTATTCCGGCGGTGAGCTTACCGTAGCCGGAACCATATACGACAGAGACGGAAACACACTTGTTTCCACGGTTGACGGACAGAGAGTTTTCTCAGGCGACTATAATGTTCGTTGCTCTACTCTGCATGTAGTCGGAGACTCTGCAAGCTACATCGCTACGGGCGTGCAAACACTTTACCGTTCCAATCTTATAGGATACAATTTTGTTGACGGTATCTACGATACGGTTTCCTCAAACGAGGGGTGCGATATAACACTCACCATTGACTCCGATGTTTCTGCCGCTGCATATAAGGCTATGGCAGGCGACAAGGGAACGGTTATTGTTTATAACTATAAAACAGGCGAAGTTATCTGTATGGTATCTGCACCCACCTACGACCCGATAAGCAAGCCTTCCGATATTGATACAGATACAACCGGAAAATATAACGGCATCTATCTCAACAGAGCACTTTCGGGTGTCTTTACACCGGGCTCTACCTTTAAGGTTGTTACAACTATCTGCGCTTTGCAAAACATTTCCGATCTTTATTCACGCACCTTTACCTGCACAGGCAGATACACAACAAAGCAAGGCGATGTTATTTGCAACGGTGTTCACGGAAAGGTTAGCTTTGAAAGAGGGCTCAACGTTTCCTGCAACAGCGTTTTTGCAGAGCTTGCCATTGAACTCGGTGCAAAAAAGCTTACGGAAACCGTACGACAGCTCGGCTTCAACAAGAGCATAACTGTCAGCAAGGCTCAAACTGTCAGAAGTACCTTTGATGTTTCCGACACGACAGACCTCGACCTCGGCTGGGCAGGCATCGGACAGTATACAACTCTTATCAATCCTACGCAGATGCTGATGTTTATGGGTGCTATCGCAAACAGCGGTACTGCAATTACGCCATATATTGTTGAAAGCTCATCTGAGCTTGTTGATTCAAAGGGAACAAAAAATTCAAACATCAAGCTCGACGCAGAAATTGCAAATCAGGTTAAAACGCTTCTTCGCTCTAATGTTGCAAACTATTATAGCGACAACAAGTTCCCCAACCTTGAAATGTGCGGAAAAACAGGCTCTGCAGAGGTTTCAAACGGAAAAAGCCACGCTTGGTTTGTAGGCTTCTCGCAAAGAGACGATTTTCCTTACGCAGTTGTTGTATGTCTTGAAAACGGCGGTATCGGCTATAACGATGCAATCCCCGTTGCAAATGCTACACTGCAGGCACTTTATGCGAAGACGTTTTAAGTAATTAAATTGTGGTAACGGCTAGCTTCACGTGGGGGCGCCGAACCGTCAGGGGATGGCAAGCCATCCCCTGCTTTTTGCTTTTATGCAAAAGCAAAAAGGCGCGTGCGAATTCTCGCACGCGCACGGTTCGGCGCCCCAGCACGTTGCTGTCTCATTTTTGTTTTAAAAAAAAGCAAAAAATCTCTGTAAAGGTATTGACATTTACACTTATGTTTAGTATAATAACGAAGCTGTAAAGTTACAAGTCTTTACACACGGCTGCAAAAGCAGCTTTTTTAATGTGAAGAAAAGAGGTGGAAGTTAATGGCAAAAAATCTTGATATTATCATTCTTTTTGATATTTACGGTGATATGCTCACTCAAAAGCAACAGGATTTTATCAGCTATTATTATAACGACGACCTCTCTCTTGCAGAAATTGCAGAAAACGAAGGAATCACAAGACAGGGCGTGCGCGACGCTATAAAACGAGCAGAAGCACAGCTTATGTTTTTTGAAGAGCATCTGGGTCTCAGCTCAAAGCTTGAAACCATCAGAAACGGTCTTTCGGAAATAAAGGAGCTTGTGTCTGTTATTGATGAAGTCAATCGCAGGACAATTCTTTCAAGAGAGATCAACGATGCAACTGCAAGAATTTCTGCACTCGCTAAAATCATCGGCGAGTGAACAAAATAATTAAAAAGGATTGATATTAAGTGGCATTTGAAGGACTTTCAGACAGACTGGAAGCCGCCTTTAAAAAGCTTCGCAGTAAGGGTGCTCTTACAGAAAGCGACGTAAAGGAAGCCATGAGAGAGGTTCGTCTTGCTCTTTTGGAGGCAGACGTTAACTACAAGGTAGCAAAGGACTTCACAAAGACCGTTACCGAACGAGCAGTCGGTGAAAAGGTTATGGAAAGTCTTACACCATCGCAAATGGTTATTAAGATAGTTAACGAAGAACTTACAGCTCTTATGGGTGGCACAAAGTCAAGACTAAACACTGCTAATCACCCACCAACGATAGTTATGATGTGTGGTTTGCAAGGTTCAGGTAAAACAACACACAGTGCAAAGCTTGCACTTATGCTCAAAAATCAAGGACACAGACCCTTGCTTGTAGGTTGCGACGTGTACAGACCTGCTGCTATCAAGCAGCTTGAGGTTGTAGGTGAAAAGGCAGGCGTGCCCGTTTTCCAATTAGGACAGATAAACCCTGTTGAAATTGCAAGACAGGCAGTTATGCACGCAAAGGATCACGGCTACGACTATGTATTCCTCGACACTGCAGGCCGACTTCACGTTGACGAAGAGCTTATGAACGAGCTTAAGAACATTAAAAGCGAGGTTCATCCTCACGAAATTATGCTCGTTGTTGACTCGATGACAGGTCAGGACGCAGTTAATGTTGCAACTTCATTCAACGATGCTCTCGGTATAGACGGTCTTTTGCTTACGAAGCTTGACGGTGATACAAGAGGCGGTGCTGCCCTTTCAGCAAGAGCAGTTACAGGCAAGCCTATCAAGTTTGTAGGTACAGGTGAAAAGCTCGGTGATATCGACGTTTTCCACCCCGACAGAATGGCTTCGAGAATTCTCGGTATGGGCGATATGCTCTCTCTTATTGAAAAGGCAGAGCAAGAGCTTGACGAGAAAAAAGCAAGAGAGCTTGAAGAAAAGCTTCGCAAAAACAAGTTTGACTTAAACGACCTTCTCGACCAGCTTCAGCAGGTTAGAAAAATGGGTTCGATTAAGGATATGCTCAAAATGATTCCCGGTGTCGGCAGAAAGATTGACGATATCGAGGTTGACGAAAGACAATTCGACAGAGTTCAGGCTCTCATTCTTTCGATGACACCGCAGGAAAGAGAAAAGCCGGACATCATCAACCCCTCAAGAAAGCGCAGAATTGCTGCAGGTGCAGGTATGCAGGTTGAGGATGTAAACAGACTTCTCTCGCAGTACAGACAAATGCAAAAAATGTTCAAGCAAATGAACGGTAAATCCTCAAAGAAAATGCGCAAGCGCATGAGAGGAATGCCGGGTGGTATGCCTCCGGGCTTCGGTGGCGGTTTCCCCGGAATGTAAACACGGTCAAAAATACGCAAAGCGTATTAAAATAATTTTATAAATAATTTTTTGGAGGTT